>DATLVQ010000281.1:0-2208 GCA_035577325.1 Bryobacteraceae bacterium
GTGCGAACACGATCGCGAGCAAGCCCCACGTGGTGCGCAGGGGCAGTATCCGTTGCCGTCGTCTCAGGGTGCCGATGAACACCAACGACAGGATCAGGAGTCCGACCGTGCCAGCAGCGTAGCGGTGCACCATTTCGCGCCAGGCCTTGCCGACCTCGAGCGTCCGTCCTGCGAGGGGGGAGGAGAGAACACGCGCATCGCCCGCCGCGCCGGCGGGTGTCAGATGACCGTAACAGCCCGGCCAGTCCGGGCAGCCGAGTCCAGCGTTGCTGAGCCTCACGTACGCGCCCAGCACGACCACCAACAGGCATAAAACAAGTGCCGCTCCGGCGAGCGCGCGGACGAGAGTCGGAACGGCGCCGATCTTGAACCTGGCTGCCGCGATTGTGATCACCGAGCCCACCGCTTTAGGCGCTCAGCGCCGCTCGGGCTGCAGACTCACCTGAGTTGCGAGAGAATCTCGCGGTCGCGAATCGTCATCCGCGAACGCGGGCGCCTGAGGGCGTTCATCGGCAAACAGATCGCGAACGAGGCTCAATAGCCCCAACAACACAAAAACGCAGACTCCGAGCAACATCAATGTCGCCAGCATGATCCGCATGGTTGCCGAAATGATGTAATGCATTGGCGTTATATGGACGCCTCCCGATGTGCAAGGTCTCTTTGGTGTGACAGCCGACAGATGAGGCTGCAGGTTTATATCCGGCCTGTTTTGCAAGCCGCAGCCTGCGGGGCCCTGATGGTTTTTCGCTGACCCGCGCCTCATTTCTCCAGAGAGCTCGAAGCTCGGACGCCAATCCAGGCTTGGCGGGTCACGGTCTGACCTGTTTACCATCACACGTTGTATTCCTTGCGCAACCTTTTGGCGTACCTTCCTCTGTTAGTGGTTAGTTCAACGTGATCTCAGCCTGATGCAGGCCGACTCACGTACCCAGATTGATACGCCCGTTCGTAGGCCGTCAGCGCCCAGATTGTGCGTGCCATCTTGTTCGCCATCGCCACGACGGCCACGTTCTTCGGCCGGCGCTTGATCAATTCGGTCAACCACTCGGGAGGCGATTTGCTGCGCGTCAGCACCGCGCGAGCGCCGTGGATCAGCAGGGTGCGAAGATATTTATCGCCGCGCTTGCTGATACCGAGTAGTCGGACTCGTCCCCCGGTGCCGGTTTGCCCCGGCACCAACCCAAGCCAGGCCGCAAACTCGCGCCCCGACTTGAAGGCTTTCGCATCGCCCATCGTCGCCACCGCCGCGGTCGCACTTAACAGCCCCACACCGGGGATCGCCGCAATGCGCTGGGTCGCCGAGTCCTCACGCTGCCACTGACGCAGGCGCCGCTCGATCTGGCCAATCTGCTCGTCGAGCTCGCCCACCCGTGCGTACTGTTCGCGCAATGTCTCAATTACCATCGACGGTAGCCGATCGGATAACCGTCCCAGAGCTCCCGGGATATCTCGCTTGATCCCGGCTCGGCCCTGCGGCATCACCTCGCCGTACTCCGTGAGCAATCCCCTCAGACCGTTGCTCTGCGCCGTGCGAAACTTCACCAACTGCTCGCGCATTCGATGCAGTGCCAACACCGCTTGCTGCTCCTCGCTCTTGACCGCCACCGCCTTGATCCCCGTCTGCTGTACCGCCATCCAGATCCCGCGCGCATCCGCCGCATCGTTCTTGTTGCCGACCACGAAAGGCTTGACCATCCGCCCCGACAGTAATTTGACCTCATGACCGAGCTTCTGCAGCGATCGCGCCCAGTGCTGCGATCCGCCGCACGCCTCCATGCCGATCAAACAGCTCGAACGATTCGCAAAATGCTCCAAAAACTTCTCCCGCTTAAGCTGCAGCGCCACAATCTCGCCCGTCCCGGGCTCCACCCAATGCAGCTGAAACACCCGCTTTGCGATATCCACTCCAACCACGATACGATTCATCTCGGACCCTCCGGTTGCCTGTGAAGCCTGAACACCTTCCACCTTAGGCACTTTGATGCCGTCGGCCCGGAGGGTCCACTTTCTTCTCAAGCTCCTACTCACTTCACCCTCGAAGTGGGGGGCGTCCATACCATTTCCCCATCTGATGTTTCACATCCCGAAGACGGATGCCGCGAGCTGGGGCGCGAACTTGCCCGGCTCCCCGATCAAACTCGACACGGATCACCGCGAAGTACCGGAACCGGAAACCATCTTCTTGGTGCCGGTCGGCAACTGGTC
>DATLVQ010000282.1:0-4190 GCA_035577325.1 Bryobacteraceae bacterium
GATGAACGCTGTTCTCGGTGGGCTCTTCGGATCACGGATCAATCTGAATCTGCGAGAAGCGCACGGGTACACTTACGGAGCATCATCCTTCTACGATTGGCGGCGTGGTCCGGGCCCGTTCGTCGTATCGACAGCGGTGCAGAGCGATGTGACGGCGCCCGCATTACGGGAGATCCTTCTCGAGATCGATCGAATCCGAAGTGACCGAATCTCGGAGGACGAATTGCTACTGGCGAGGGATTACCTCGAAGGGGTTTTCCCCATTCGCTATGAGACTACGGCGGCGATTGCATCGGCTCTCGCCACGCTTGTGATTTACGATCTCCCGGCTGACTACTTCGAGTCCTACCGAAAAAACGTTCGGGCTGTCTCCTCTGAAGCCGTCCTTCGGGCGGCGAGGTCACATCTACATCCTGACGAGCTACAGACGATAATAGTCGGAGATGCGAGACTCATTCGCGGGGCCGTTTCAGATTTGAGCGTTGGTGACGTGCAGGTCCACAGCACGTAGTGACGGTGATGGAAGAGGAAAAGAGAGTCGGGCGCATGGAATCCAGGCGCGTCTACACAGGGAAAGTCATTTCCCTGGATGTAGACACCGTTCGATTTCCCGATGGATCGTCGGGCGAGCTGGAGATGATTCGGCATCCAGGGGCGAGCGCGATTGTACCCTTCCTGAGCGATCCACGCGGCCAGGATCCACAGGTCATGATGATCCGTCAGTACCGGTACGCCGCCGACGGCTACCTCTACGAGATCCCGGCGGGAAGGCTTAATCCCGGTGAGGACCCGCGAGACTGTGCCGTGCGGGAGCTGAAAGAAGAGACCGGGTGTACAGCCGAGCAAATCGAGCCTTTGCTAACGATGTATACGACGCCCGGCTTCACGGACGAAAAAATCCATCTCTTCATGGCAACCGGTTTGGTCGCTGGTGAGACTAAGCATGAGGCGGATGAGTTTCTGGATCTCCATCCGATGCGCTTGTCCCGCGCGTTGGAGATGGTTGAAGCGGGTGGGATTCAGGATGCGAAGACTGCTCTCGGTCTCCTATTCGCCGCAGGGTTTCGCGCCGGCCGTTAACCCTTCCGGCCAAATTGGCGTCTAATCAATGAAAGACGCTGACATGTCATGTAAATAGGACAGAGTGGCGGAATCAGGACAACCTCGAAGACTGCACCAAAGACCCTAAGTCCTTTACCACCAACATGTTACTTGCACGCTGCCTCGGGCATGGGCCGTGCATTACATGGTAGCAGAGAAAAAGTTCCAGAAGAGATGTGCACGATCCCGTGTCGTGAGTGTCTCTTATATAGAGGAGAGAAAAATGGCTGACATCGTCCGTAAGAAAGTTGTATCGGTTGAAGGACCGAGCCTCAGGGAACGACTGCAGGCGATGGATGACTCAGCCGTCGTGACTGCCTTCCTTGGTGGTGAAGAGCGCGCGTTTTCCGAGCTGGTTACACGCTATCAGACACGTCTTCTCAACTTCGTCTATCGCACCATCGGCGATAGGGAGAAGGCAGAGGATCTGGTACAGGAAGTCTTCATTCGCGTGTACCGTCACCTGCATCGTTTCGACCGGTCGAAGAAGTTTTCGACCTGGGTCTATACGATCGCCTCGAATCTCGCGAAGAACGAGCTACGTAACCGCTCGCGTAATCCGCTTGTTCTCTTTCAGACAGTACAGAAGAACTTCCAGGATGATGACCGTCCCCTACAGTTCGAGGATACGACGTCGCGTCCGGATGACATGTACCGTAAGCGTCACCTGAGAGAGATCGTCGAGGAGACCGTCGCCAAGCTTCCCGAGCATCACAGGAATGTTTTCATTCTGCGCGAGCTCGAAGGCAAGTCCTACGAGGAGATCGCGGAGATCACGGACTGCAATCTCGGGACGGTCAAGTCCCGCCTGAACAGAGCGAGAAATTCGTTCGCGGAAATCATCGCCCCGTACGTAGATTAGGTCCGACGGTTCGGGAACAGGCGCCCCATTAGTGGGTACCTGTTACCGAACCCTCAACCTAACTCCATGGATTGTCGTCAGTTTTGTGATCAGCACGTTGCTTTCGTAGACGATACCCTAGCCGGGATCGAGTTGGTTCGCATGCAGCGGCATCTCGCTGAGTGTGAATGCTGCGCAAAGCATGACGCCAAGATCCGTCGGGCTCTCCTGCTGTTCCGGAATCTTCCCTCCATTGAGCCGTCCGCGGATTTTTCCCGCCGACTCGAAGCCCGTCTGAGGGAGTGTGACAACGATCGCTTGCTGGCCGTCACACAGCGCAATCTCAGACTTGGCGCGATTGCGGCGACGCTGGCAAGTGCTGTCATGCTGGGATACATCGGAACGACCCTCTATCATCACAGCGATCCTCCGCGTGATATGGTAATGGCTCCGGTCATTGCGACTATTCCGGAACCCGAGCTCACCCCAATCACAACGTCCGCGCCAGCCATAGTTGCCTCCGTCACGGCAGGCCTGACTATCTGGCCAGCTGCTCTCTTCGCGGAGCAGGCTCCGGTTGGGTTTGCGCACTCCAGGCTCGAGCTGACGAACTACACGCGTTAGCGCTCGAGAGCCATCGGCAGCCCAGTAGGGCGGCCATATATTTGGAGGATGTCCGCATCCTCTCTCAAAACTCTTCGTGATGCGATAAAGCGGCAGTCATTCGACGCTGCCTACTACATCTCCGGAGAGGATGACTATCAAAAGGATGATGCGATTCGGCAGCTGATCGACGCTGCCCTCGATCCCGGAGCCAGGGATTTCAACCTCGATACGAGGAGATCACCTGACCTCGACGCCGAGACTCTGGGAGTTCTCGTCTCCACTCCGCCGATGATGGCGTCGAGGCGCATAGTGGTGCTCCGTGAGGTCAATGGGCTGAAGAAGGATGCCCGGAAAGTTCTCGATCAGTATTTGACGAAGCCCGCGTCCGATTTGCTGCTCATCATGACCGCTCCCGCCGGGTCCAAACCCGACGCTTCCCTTTCTGCCAGCAGCACATCACTTCATTTCGACCCGCTCACCGGCGACCGTATTCCCAAGTGGATCGCACACCGCGCGACAACCGAGTTGGGGGTAAAGATCAGCGAAGGGGCAATCGAGCTTCTTCAAGCTGCTGTTGGCAGTGATCTGCATCAGCTATCGGGCGAGCTGGAAAAGCTGGCCAGCTACATCGAAGGTCATGGCGAAGAGATCAGCGAGGAGGCAGTGGCTGCCATAGTGGGAGTGCGTCGCGGCGAGACCCAGGCCGATCTGCTGGATGCCGTTGCCGACAGGAATGCCCCGCGCGCGCTTGGGCTGATCACCCATGTTCTCAATCAGCCGAAAACAACGGGCGTTTCAATCGTCATGGCATTGTCTACACAGATGCTGGCCATCTCGTGGGGGCGCGCGAGGCTCGACGAAGGACTCCAGAGAGCTCGCCTTACCCAGGCATACTTCGATCTTCTGAAAGAAACAGGAGCCTTCACAGGGCGATCGTGGGGATCTGCCACGGCCATCTGGGCTCGGGCCGCGGATCGCTGGAGCCGCGAATCGCTCGATCGGGCGCTCGACTCTTTGCTCGAGGCTGATGTAGCCCTCAAGGAGAGCAGGGTCTCATCCGAAGAACAATTACTGGCCACGGTAGTACTCAGTCTGTGCGCAGCCGATGATAAAAGTGCTGCCGCATGAGTCCATAGGAGAGTGGTAAGATGTCCAGATGTGCAGGCTTTATCGGGCTATCGTTTTGTTTCGCGACGTTGGCGACCGCGCAGACTCCGTCGCGTCCGGCGGATCCTATTTTCGTGAGAGCTCAGGCACTGGTGAGCGATGGCAATGGCGTGGCTGGGAGGGCGCTCATCGATTCGGTGATCTCGAAGACGCCACCAACATCGCAGCTATATCCCCAAGCTCTGTTCTGGCGCGCGACGCTGGCTGCCAATGCCGCGGACGCCGAGAGCGACTACAAGCACATAGTTGTGGATTACCCTCTCGCTCCACAGGCCGAGGATGCGCTGTTGCGTCTGGCTCAGCTCGAGCTGGCACGCGGTGATCGCGATGGCGCGCTCAATCATCTGCAACGGATTCCGCGCGATTATCCGCGGAGCAAGTCACTCGCAAGAGCCAGCTACTGGACTGCTCGAGTACTGTTCGAGAAAAACGACATACCGAACGCGTGTGCGGCCAATGCCAACGCATTGGCGCA
>DATLVQ010000283.1:0-2001 GCA_035577325.1 Bryobacteraceae bacterium
CGCGACGGGGCTAGTTAACCTGGCGCGCAACATCGGCGGCAGCTCCGGCATCGCGCTGGCCACCACGATGCTTTCACGCCGTAGCCAGTTCCATCAGCAGACGTTGGTCTCGCACCTGACGCCGCTCGACTTGCCTTATCAAGCTACGCTACAGGGATTGACTCAAAGCCTGATACAGCGCGGCGCGGACGCGGTTGGCGCCGCCACCCAGGCCCAGGCCGTGCTCTACGGGATCCTCCAACGGCAGGCCACGATGCTTGCCTTCGTGGATGTATTCTGGCTGCTGGCGGTCATCTTTCTGGCCGTTAGCCCGCTGGCATTCCTCATGAAGAAAATCGCGCCCCGCAAGGGTGCGGTCATGATGGAGTGAACCGGCGGCTACCCATCCAGATACTTTCGCAGCGGATCCCAGTACATCCGGGGCCATCCCTCGCTGAGGTGTTCCCGGTCCTCGGGCGCGAAGCCGGTGTGATCGAAAACGATACGGGTCTCCGAACCATGCGCCGTCAACTCAAACCTGACGATGGTATAGAATCCCGGCGCCCATGTCTCCACACGCCAGGCCTGCACCACCCGCTGGCCCGGTATCAGCTCGATGTTTCGTCCAATCACCCGCCCGCCGAACAGTTTGAATGCGCCGCCTGCCTCGCGATGGATCTGGGCCGCGGTCCCGCTAAACGCGCTGAACTGTTTCTCGTCGAGCAGTGCCTCGTAGATGCGCTGGGGACTCGTTTTGAAATCGACTTCCTGGTGGATCGAGGCATCCACGGATGGCGGAGCGGCCGTAACGGCGCTGGCCGCGGCTCCCAGCGAGACGCTTCCCACGATCAATTGCCGCCGTGTGGGTAACATAGCAATAGCCCGCGCATTCAGGTGCGTATTCACAGTTGTAATCCTCTCCAGATGTATTTGATCCGCCAGCAACCCTTGCATTGGAACATGGGATCAAAATATGATCAAGGACATATTTTACGGTGCGCCAGACGGTCCCTCGACTGGATCGGCGCTGCATTCCTCAAGGAGAAACGCACGTGCCTTATCCAGCCGGTCATCGTGATGAAGTCAGAAAGAAAATCATTCATAGTGGGCGCCGTCTCTTCAACCGCCATGGCTTCGACGGCGTTTCGGTCGACCAGATCATGGCCGAGGCCGGCCTCACGCGCGGCGGATTCTACAGCTATTTCGACAGCAAGAGCGATCTTTACGCCGAGGCGCTGGCGTGCTTTTTCACCGACCCGGAATGGAACAATTCCTGGGAGGGCGTGGACATTGACTTAGCGGCCGCCGATTCCGCGGCGCAGATCGTGCGCGCCTACCTCTCCCGCCAGCATTTCGAGGATGTCGAGAATTCATGCCCGATGGTGGCCTTGCCAAGCGATGTGGCACGCAGCGGCAAAGAGGCGAAACAGGCTTTCGAGAAAGTATTCCAGGCAATGGTCGGTGTTTTGGAGCGCGGCATGACCTCCGGCGGCCGCCGGAATCACGGAACGGCGCAGGCTATCGCTGCTTTGTGCGTTGGCGGAATGGTGGTTGCCCGGTCGATGGAGAACCGCGCCCTGGCCGACGAACTGCGCGAGGCCTCGATGGCGGTCGCGCTGCGGCTCGCCGGATGGGAACGAGAGACTGGTTCGAAATCGCGGGCGTCACGGCTGAGCGCCGCGCGGTAGACTGTTTTTGTGGAGGGTCGCGCTTGCCCAAGCGGGCTCGGCTGCTCGTTCCTTTATGCGCTCACTGGCTACGCTCTTGCCGCGCCGCAGGAGATAACAAGGAAGTAGCGCCACGGTCACCCAAATCGTTGAGGCCGCTAGGAGTCCGATCGCCGGTTGAATCGCTATGCCCGAGCTTCCCGACGTCACCATCTACATTGAAGCCCTGGAGGCGCGCATTCTCGGCCAAACCCTTGAGCGCGTCCGCCTGGCCAGCCCGTTCCTGCTTCGTACAATTGACCCACCGCTCGCCGCCACGCACGGGAAAAAGGTTCGTCGTATGCGCCGCGTCGGC
>DATLVQ010000284.1:0-3914 GCA_035577325.1 Bryobacteraceae bacterium
TGTTCCGGCGTTCTTGTTATCCTCGGGCCGCCCTTGCGAACTACCTTCTTGTTATTGATGGTGAGTTTCAATCGATGCAGCTTCCCCACCACAGCGTTGCGCGTAACATAGATTTTATCTTCCACCCCAAGCGTGGAAGCGATCTCAGTCGCGCTTTGCGTTTCCCAAAGCAGGGTGATCTTGTCGGATAAGGCTTCCGTCCATAGCATTCTCCACCGCTTTCATTGTTTGTCTCCACCGGCGTACAGAGCCGGGTAACGCTGGAGAGATTGAGAAAACTAAACTCGGGTCAGTGCGCCAGAAACCGTTCCAGCTCTTCAAGAGAATCCTTCACCGGCCGCATCTTGTCGCGTATCGCGCGCTCTTCGTTTGGCGTGATTTCCCGATCCGACGCGGCTTCAAGTGTGATACATTCGAGATCACCGCCGGCTTTCGCGAATTGTCCGATGGTGTTGAATACGTTCTCTGCCTTGCCCGGCTGCTCGTCGCGCTTGACGAGATCGTAACCGCGCTGTCTCGCCAGATGTTTCAGGAACAAATCACCGCCCGCAGCATCCAGGTCCACGAGATGATCGACCGGGATAAAGCGCGTGGTGTTGTCGTTGCCCCACAGGCTTATTTCGGTGGTGGAAACGCCGAGTAGTTTACCGGCTGTGATTTGCCCGCCGACGCGCTCGACCAGATGTCTGACAATGGCTTTAAGGCTGTTACTCATGACTATGCCTCGTTCCGTTTTTGTCTATCGTTTGAATGAACGTGCAGAAAGGTTCGCGTAGGCGTCACGTCCCGGTCAGGGAGAAAACCTATGACCGATATTGTTTGGCTCAGTTTGATTGGTGTTCTTGTAGTCGGCGCGGTCGGACTTGCCGCGTTCGCGATTGGGCGCGAGGTCTTTCAGCGCGTCGCCGAATTGCGCGAGCGCTCGGAGAAACTCAGGGCGAGGCTTGCGCAGAAATAGCGGCGGGGGGTCTAGATCAAGATCGCGCGGGTGTTCCTTCACGATCGCTTTGTAGAGTGCGTCCATGTCAACGAAACTGTGCGGCTGTCTCGCGCACGAGATCAGTTCAGGGATATGGTCCTCGGGAAAAGCAGGAAAAGCAGCGGGCGAAGAAACGGCATTGCCGCCTGTGTCGCCCGCCGAGCGTCCGCAGGCAGGTGCGGATTCTGAATTGATCCCTACCGCCGCGATGGTGAACCAAGGGGCGTTGGCCACGGCGGTAGGTTCATCCGCAGACAAGGGTTTAGCATCTGCGAAATCTGAATTAGGTGCTTGGTCTTTCTTGCCCGGTATACCAAGCGAACCGGGGCGCGAGGCGCGGGAGGCCACGCCAGCAAGCTCTGAATTTGTGCCGGCCGCCGTGTCGGCAAGTTGGGGCGAACGCGACACGGCGGCCGGTTCTTCGGCACTGCCAGCAGTTGCCGAATTGAAGGGGTTGAACTGTGCGAGGTGCGCGTTCACTCGGCCGCCTCCTGTTCGGAAGACGCTGGCGCCGGATACAAATCCGGCCGCAGTTCATGACGCGGAACGCCGGTAAGCTGCTCAACTTTAAGGACGCGCAGATGTGGTACGCGCTCCCATTGCGACAAGGCTTGCGGCGTAATTCCAAGGTCGGACGCCAGTTTGTCACTGTTCCCAGCCGCCTCGATCGCGCGTTTGAGTGCTTCGTCCTTTTCAGCCATGCCCTACAGTAAAGCTATGCTTGAGAAAAAGTCAAGCGCTTCTTTGCCTGCTGCTGTTTGCCTTACTAAAGCAAACCTTTATCCTTATGGAATGACTTTGGGAAAACGAATCAGGACGGCCCGTTTGGCTGTCCGGCCGAAGCTCACACAAGCGGCCATAGCAAAAAGATTAGACACCACTCCGCAAGCCGTCTCAGGCTGGGAGCGGGATGAGGCCGCGCCGACGCCAGACAAATTTCCATTACTTGCTGAACTTTTACGTGTTGATCTGGAATATCTACATGGCAACGGGGTTGATGGCACAAAACAGCCACAATCTCGGGTTGTTAATAATGTCGGGAAGGTGACTAATGCCGACCCTCCACATATATCGACCCCAATAATTCCGGGATCGCAGCTCGTCGGAGAGCGCGATTTACCTGTTTTCGCCACTTCTCAAGGCGGGAAAGGGGCTATCGTCTTGTCCAGCGATCCTGTCGATTGGGTAGCAAGGCCAGAGCCTCTAGCGAGGGTCCGAGACGGCTACGGTGTAATGGTTACCGGCGAATCGATGTTTCCCGCGCTTGAGCCCGGCGACATCGTTCATGTGCACCCCCACAGGCCGCCCAGAGATGGCTCCACATGCATTTTCCAAGCACACCAGGCCGATGGCACGGTCCTATCCAGTATCAAATACCTGCGCCGCCAGACGGCCGATACATGGTACGTCAAGGAATGGAACTCGGATGGTAAACTCACGCCGCGGGAGTTCACCATGAAAAAGAGTGAATGGCAGATTTGCCATGTCATGGTAGGGAAATACAGCCGAAGTTAATCCTGCCCTCGCGGCGCCGACCGATGTATGATCGTTTGCTCGCTGCGCGACGGCTCGCGGGAACCATTGAGTTCCCTGTCGGCGCGACCACAGCCGGATTCGGTACAGTAGAACCCGACATAATCCGTGGCCGCCTTACCATAGAGCTTCACGACATGCCCCGGCTCTTGGGTTACTGACACGGTGGCGCTGTAGATTTCCTCGCCCTTGTCGGTTCTGACCGTCAGGTATGTGACGCCCTCCTTCTCGCCATATAGCGTCAGAACGTGATCCGATTGGGGTATTGCCTGTACGATCCCCTGAGTGGCTACGTTGACTGAGCCGAACGCCGTCCTGAACCGCAGAATTTCGGCGCGGCCCACGCCCACCGATATGGATGCCTCTGGAACCAGACGTTCCGGTTGTTCCTGCGGCTGCGCATAGGCCGCGCTGGCAAGGCCGAGCGCGGCTAAAACTCCCACTGATTTCAACATTATACGCCTTCCCGCTCGGGTTGAATCCAGAGCCTAAAGGCGGGCTTAACCTCCAGCAAGGCAGGTCCGAAAATAAATTATAAAGTCTTGCTTGACTGGCTTGTAAAGCCGTGCTTTAGTCTACCCAAGGCTCAAGACCAGCTCCGAGCGGAATGAAGGGGAAAGCAAATGGCAAAAGGGTCAAGATCGTTTGACGATTATCTAGCTTCGCAGAAAGCGAGCGAATTATGTTTCGCCTGCGATCGTCCGATGGCATCAAAATATCTTGTGACGTGCATCGACGAACAGACCGTTTTCGTCGGCTCCGAATGTTTCAAGAAAATTCGCTTGGCAGGCGTTCACGGTTGGCAACCCCCGAAGGGTGGCCCGCGCCTGTTCACCATCCAATCCAAATCAGCGTGCGCCTAGGGACCACACACCAGCTCCAAGAGAGTGAGGAATGAAGATTATGGATCAAGGAAAAGCCACGGGCTCGCCAGCAGCGGAGAAAGTCACCCCGGCCTCGGAAGATGCCGATGGCGCAGCAGCGGCGGCGTGTTTCGACGCACTCATTGAGCACGGCATCCCCATTGATGTGGTTGAGCTTCTAATAGAGGGGAGCGAACGGCGCGGCATCAAGCCCGGCGCTCTGACAAAGGCAATCAAGGCAACCGTAATCAGCTATCGGCGAACAGCCCAATCCTAGGAGCGCGTTTGATGCCCTTCATCGTAACCGGCACAGCCGATCAAATCATGAGCGTACTGGCAGGCCCTCGCCAGCATGACGAACACTGCAAGGGATGGCGCTGGGAAATGTACATCCAAGACAATGCGAAGCGCTGGGCATCTGTAGAAGCTGCATTGAAGAAGATGCATGCGGAGCGTAGGGCGCGGGAAGAATTTCAACAAGCTGCGGAGTAAATGCAAATGACCTATTATCTCGACACAGACACAACGCCTCCGATCCG
>DATLVQ010000285.1:0-2751 GCA_035577325.1 Bryobacteraceae bacterium
CCGATGCGCCGGTCAGCTTCTGCGCGTCCTCGCGATGCTCGGTGAAAAACTGGCGCTCCTGCTGTTCCCAGCTGAGCGCGCGGTCGAGTTCGTTTGGTTTGGGCCGCCGCGCCAGGCACAGGCGAAACGCCAGCTCGGCGCGCGCGCGCGGGCCTGAACCGGCACGCCCCACTACGCGGCGCGCCAGCGATTGGGCAGCTTCGAAAAATGCGGGATCGTTGAGGGCTGTCAGCGCCTGGAGGGGCGTGTTGGTCCGCACGCGACGCACGGTGCAGATCTCGCGGCTGGTGGCGTCGAAGTTCAGCAGGCTTGGATAGGGCGCGGTGCGCCGGATGAAAGTGTAGACCCCGCGCCGGTAGCGATCCTCGCCCCGACTCTCTTCCCACTTTTCGTCGTTATATGGAAGGTCCCAGATGCCTTCAGGCTGCGGCGGAAACACACTCGGCCCGCCGATCTTCTTACTGAGTAAGCCGCTCGCCGCCAGCGTGACATCGCGAACCATCTCGGCTTCCAGGCGGAACCGCGGCCCGCGCGCCAACAGGAAATTCACCGGGTCGCGCTCCTGGAGCGGCGGCGTGATCTTGGACGACTGCCGGTAGGTGGCAGACGTCACGATGAGGCGATGTATCGCTTTCATGCTCCACGGAACCCGCGCCCCGGCTGTGTTGTGCGCGTCAACAAACGGCTCCATGAATTCGACCGCCAGCCAGTCGAGCAGCTCCGGATGCGTGGGCCGCGAGCCCTGCGAGCCGAAATCTTCCGCCGTCTCCACGATGCCACGCCCGAAAATCTGTTCCCAGAAGTGGTTGACGGTCACGCGAGCAGTGAGCGGATTGTCCCGGCTCACGAGCCAGCGTGCAAGGCCTAGACGATTCGGCAGTTCACTCTCGTCGAGCGGGGGAAGCGCCGCCGGAACGTTCGCGTAAACCAGGTCGCCCTTATTCATGAAGCTGCCCCGCACGCGTATATACGCCGACGGCCGGTCGAACGACGTCTGCTCTTTCAATACCAGCGCGCTCACGATTCCAAGTTCGTCCAGTTCCTTGCGCGCATCCTCGAGACGCCGGCGCGCGGCTTTGAGCGAGGGCGCCGTCGACCGATAAAAATCCGCGAGTGCTTCCTGTTGCTCTTTTGTCCGTTCGCTTTCCGCGAGTTCGATCACCGCGCGCTGCTTGTGTGAGACAGTCACAATAGCGGCAGGGTCGGGCGTCGCAGTCACCGACAAACGGAATCGGCCGATGCTCTGGCCGCCAAACTCGGAGTCCTGCCGAATGCGGATATGCAGTAAAGTCTCACCGGAGCCGAACGGTCTTGTGGCGACGAACACGATCTGCCGCGGCAGCCGCTTGTCCTCACGGGATGCATCCACCGTCCATAGCTGGGTGTCGAACTTCTTATCTTTAATTTTTCCGCTGTCCGCGATGATCTCCTGAAAACCGACTTTTTCGAAGCGATCGGGCGCCTCCGCGGCGGCCGCTTCCAGCTCGAATGCAGTAAGGAAGAAATTGCCATACGCGTCACGCCCTGGCCCTCCACGCGGGAGGCTCGCGTCCGGCAGCGCTTCGAGCCGAATTCCAGTGATGCCGTTTAGCACCGCCTTGGCTTCGATGACATAGGTCTCATGGCTTGGATTCGCTCCCGATGCCATCACAGTGCCATCCTGCGCCGCGGTTAGCACGGCGCCGCCCGTGGTTTTCATCTGCCGCGGCACAAGCACGGTCCAACTGCCGCGTGCTGTTGTGACGGAGCGTTCCCATTCCGCTTGTTCGCGCGCGAGCTCCGGCGTCGGCGCAGTGAGTTTGCGCTCCAGCTCTTCGATCTCCGCTTGCAGTTTCTGGCGCTGCACTTCCTGGTCCTTGGTAGGCAGCTCGATTCTTGGTTCGATCAGCCGCTGCGAGGTATCGCTGTAATCGACCAGATTGTTCATGGAGCCGTTGTTAAAGAACGCCAGGAACTGATAGTACTCTTTCTGCGTGAAGGGATCGTACTTGTGGTTGTGGCATTGCGCGCAACCGAGCGTGGAGCCGAGCCAAACGGTCGCCGTCGTGTTGACGCGATCGACGAGGTTCTCCCAATGCGCTTCCTCTTTATCGACGCCACCCTCTTCGTTGAACATCGTGTTGCGGTTGAAGCCGGTGGCAATCCGCTGGTCGATTGTGGCGGCGGGCAGCATGTCGCCCGCAAGCTGCTCGATCGTGAACCGGTCGAACGGCATGTCGCGATTCAGCGCATCGATGACCCAGTCACGATACTTCCACATCGTCCGCTGATGGTCGGCCTCGTACCCGTTGGTATCGGCGTAGCGCGCCAGATCCAGCCATGGACGCGCCCACCGCTCGCCATAGTGTGGTGACGCGAGCAAGCGGTCGACCAGCTTTTCATATGCGTCGGGACTCTTGTCCGCCACGAACGCGTCGACTTCTTCGATCGATGGGGGGAGACCGATCAAATCCAGACTGACTCTGCGGATGAGCGTTTCTCTGGCGGCCTCGGATGACGGCGCCAGGCCCTCTTTCTCGAGACGGGCCAGCACGAAGGCATCGATTGGGTTTCGCACCCACGCCGCGTTTTTCACTTTTGGAAGTGCCGGGCGCTCGGGATTCACGTAAGCCCAGTGCTTCACCGCGGCAGCCTGCTCCGGCCAAGCCGCGCCCTGATCGATCCACGCCCGAATCAGCGCGATCTTCTCCGGCGCCAGCGCCGCCGCGCCGAACGGCATGCGTACACGCGGGTCGGTGGCGAGCAGACGCG
>DATLVQ010000286.1:0-3986 GCA_035577325.1 Bryobacteraceae bacterium
CTTGCGGCAGCTAATAGCCGCCGTGAAACCGCGCATTATGCTATTTCCCCACACTTATCAGGTGCGCGACTTCGCGCCCAAACTGGCCACTGCCCTCGAGCGCGTGCTGGTCAGCGATGTGGTGGCGCACCGCGTGGAAAATGGCGAACTGGTGCTGGTGCGCCAGCTTTTTCAGGGGAAGATCAACGTCGATGTGCGTTTTGCCGGCGAGCCGCCCTACTTCGCGTCGGTGCAGGCGGGCGCATACCGCGCGGAAAAGGCAGAGGCTGGGTCGGCCACGATCGAGAAATTCACGCCGGAGATTTCCGCGGCGGCTATCCGCACCAAGCCGCTGGAATGGTTCCGCGAATCGCAGCGCGCGGTCGACCTGAACGCCGCCGAGATCATTGTCTCGGTGGGCCGCGGGATCAGAGAGGCCGAGAACATTCCCCTCGTGCAACAACTGGCGGATGCGCTGGGCGCGGAGCTGGCGGCATCGCGCCCCATTTGCGATAACGGCTGGCTGCCAATGGAGCGGCAGGTGGGCAGCTCTGGGCAGACGGTTTCGCCGAAGATGTACGTGGCGGTCGGAATCTCGGGCGCGATCCAGCACCTCGTGGGAATGAAGGGCTCGAAGACAATCGTGGCGATCAACAAGGACCCCGAGGCGCCGATTTTCGAAGTGGCGGATTACGGGATCGTGGGGGATCTGTTCCAGGTTGTGCCGGCGCTGGTGGAGGAGATTAAGAAAGCGAAGGGGTAAAGATGGGAGCTGTACGTACGATTTGCATGATCTGTACCGATCATGCATAATGGTATGCATGAGAACGACTCTGAACCTGGATGAAGAACTAATCGAGGAAGCCAGGAAGCTCACTGGAATTCACGAAAAAACTGCGCTTCTTCATGCCGGGCTGCAGGCGTTGGTGGCACGAGAAGCAGCGCAGCGCTTGGCTGCGCTAGGAGGCTCAGAGCCCGGCTTGCGGCCCATTCCCAGACGCCGCCTCAGACCAGGGAAATGATCCTTGTCGATACGTCGATTTGGGTGGCGCACTTCCGCACGAGTGTGCCGGCACTCGAGGATCTCCTCCTGAAGCAGCGCGTGCTCGCGCACTCCTGGGTGATTGGGGAACTAGCCTGCGGGACATTGCGCCGCCGGGCGCAGCTGCTCACATGGATGCGAAAACTTCCTGCGGCGACGATTGCGAACGACCAGGAAGTCTTCACCTTGATCGAAGACAAGCACCTTTGGGGCAAGGGAATCGGCTGGGTGGATGCGCATCTGCTTGCCTCGGGGCTCATCACGGGGTGCGAACTTTGGACGCGGGACCAGCCACTGCACGCAGCCGCGGTGAAACTTGGAATTGCTTTCCGGGCGCATGACGTTATTCCGTGAGCAGCGTCAGGCCACCGCCGCTCAGTGCGACTCTTCCTTGCCCGCGTATAACTCCTCGATGTGATTGCGGAAGTTCTCGAGCACGCGCATGCGGCGCACTTTCATGGTTGCGGTCAGCTCGCCTTCCTCGATGGAGAACTCGCGCGTAAGGATCTGGAACTTGCGCACCTGCTCGAACGGTGCGAGCTGCTTGTTAACGCGCTGCACGATCTTCTGCAACTCGGCACGCACGGGAGATGCGGCCGCGATATCGGCGGCGCAAGAGCCTTGCAATGCCTTCATGCCCTCCAACAATTCGGCAGTCGCTGTGTTGATGGTAAACAGCGCCATCAGGAACGGCAGACGGTCGCCGATCAGGATCACGTGGCTGATGAGCGGCTCGAATTTGAAAAGGCTTTCCACGCGCGAAGGATAGATTTTCTTGCCGTTGGACGCAATGATCATTTCCTTCTTGCGGCCGGTGATGAACAGATAACCATCGTCATCCGCGGTGGCTATGTCACCGGTGTGCAGCCAGCCGTCGCGCAGAACTTCAGCGGTCGCGGCCGCGTCTTGGTAATAGCCCGAGAACAGGCAGGGACTCTTCACCAGCAGCTCGCCATCTTCGGCGATCCGCACCTCGACCCCAGGCAACAACTTTCCGATGCTGCCGGGTTTCGGGCGCGCGATGGGATTGAACGCGACCACGCCGCCTTCGGTTAAACCGTAACCTTCGATTAGTGGCATGCCGATGGCCTCGTAGAATTCGGCCAGATCGGCGCCGAGCGGTGCGGCTCCTGATGCGGCGACACGCATCTGCCCGCCGAAGCGCGCGCGCACTTTGGAAAAAACCAGACGGTCGACAATCGCCAGCGGAATACGAACGCGCGCGGGCACGGACTCGTTCTTGCGGCGGTGGCGCGCGGCGGCGAGGCCCAGCGCCAGACCGGTGTAAAACAATTTCTGCGCGGCCGCGGGGCGCTTTTTGAGCTCAGTGCAGATGGTGGAATAAATGCGCTCCCACAGTCGCGGCGGCGCGAGGAAAATAGTCGGCCGCACGGCTTTGATCTCTTGCGGCAGCTTCATCAGGCTTTCGGCGAAAGTCACGGGCGTGCCGCTGCGGATGGGGAGCAGCTCGACTACAACACGCTGCGCGATGTGGGCCGAGGGAAGGAATGCCACCGTGCGGTCGTCCGGGCCCATAGGCAGAACTGCCGGACCCATGTCGAGATTGGCTACCAGGGCGCGATGCGTGACCATGACCATCTTCGGTTCGCCGGTAGCGCCGGAGGTCAGGTAGAGAATGGCGTTGTCGGACGGCTGCACTTCCCCGCGCATGGCGGCGAGCAAGCCGGAATCGTGCGCCATGGCCTCGCGCCCGCACTGACGTAAGTGGTCGAGCGTGATGGCGCCGGACGCTTCGCCGGTGAGTAGAATCCACCTGTCGACGGGCGCGTCCTTGAGACGCTCGAAAGTTTTCGGATCCTCCACAAACAATGCCTTGGCACCGCAGGCTTGAATGGTGCAGACGAGCTCTTTCGGCGGATAAGTAGGATAAAGCGCGGCGGCAACGGAGCCGTTGGCCATGATGCCCAGATCGGCCAGATAAAATTCCAGGCGCGTTTCAGAATCGAGCGCGACTACATCGCCCTTGCCGATGCCTAGCGTGCGAAGGCCCGCGGCGATTTCCGCGGCCGCGGTACGGTACTCCGCCCAACTGACGGTTCGGATCTGGCGCTTGCCGTCCTTGGTAAAGGGCTGATGGAGCGCGGGTGCGTTTCCGTACAATTCAGCGGCTTCTTCAAGCACGCGGAAGACGGTGCGGTCGGGCATCGCAAAAATGCTAGCACGCGATAGCGAGTGCAATGGGGCCGGGGATGGTGAGCTCATGGTTCGGGGGAACTCTTTAAGATCGCACGGCGCGGCAAAGTTTCCAACTCTTCGAGGGTACGGGGCCAGTCCTCACGCAACAGGCGCGACAGAGCGCGGTCGGCAATCAGTCGGCCGCCGGTCTGGCAGCGCGCGCAGTAATTGGTCTCGTTGGACGCATACCGGATCCGCTGGACTTTGGCGCCGCAGTCGGGACAAGGCTGGCCGTAGCGGCCATGCACGGCCATGCCTTCGCGGAATGCGGTTACTTTTTCGGGGAAATCGCCGCCCGCCTGGGCGCGCAGACGGTTGATCCAGTCCGTGAGCGTGGCCTTGATGGCTTCGTGAAGCCGCGCGACCTCCTCGGGAGCCAGCTTTTGCGTGAGCGTCACCGGTGACAGGCGCGCACGGTGCAGAATTTCGTCGGAGTATGCGTTGCCAATGCCGCTGAACATGCGCGGATCGGTGAGGGCGCGCTTGAGCGTGTGGTTGGCGGAGGTGAGCGCCCGCGCGAACGACTCGTGATCGGCGTCGAACACATCGATGCCGCCGGCGTCGAGAGCATTCAGACCCTGCTCTCCGGCTATGACGTGCAGCGAAGCTCTTTTCTGCGAGCCGGCTTCAGTGAGCACGAGCGTGCCGTTCGAGAAATCGAAAGCGGCTGGTGCATTCTTCCGTGGCAAGTTGGCATTCTGCTCGCGCCAGTGGAGGCGCCCGGCGATCATAAGATGGATGACCAGCCAGAGATCGCCTTCGAGGCCGA
>DATLVQ010000287.1:0-6209 GCA_035577325.1 Bryobacteraceae bacterium
CACCAAGAGCGTTCCGTGGGCGCCCAGTCCACCTAAAACCGCTGTCATGGCGTCGCCGCTAGTGGCGGTGGCCAGAATTGCCCGCGCGCCGCCGAGTTTTAAAAGTTCCGCCGCGGGGTCCTGCGCCTGGCTGTCGATGTAGCGCCATGCGCCCAGTTTTTTGGCCAGCGGTTCTTTGTCCCTGCCGCGGGCGATTCCGACTGTCCTGTAACCCATCTTCGCGGCGTACTGCACGCCGAGATGTCCGAGTCCGCCCAAGCCGAGCACGGCCACGAGGTCACCGGGCCGCGCGCCGCTGTTGCGCAGAGCATTGAACGTGGTAACACCGGCGCACATCAAGGGCGCCGCTTCGACCGGGGACAATTCTTCGGGTATCAAGGCGAGTCCTTGGGCGGGGGCGATCATATAATCGGCGTAGCCGCCGTCATAACTTATGCCGGTGACTTGCACACCCATCTGGCAAGCGAAGCAGTCTCCGCGGCGGCAGGCATCGCAATAGCCGCAGTGCGAACCGTGCCAGCCCACGCCCACGCGCTGCCCAGGCGTCCACCGCGCGATACCGGGCCCGACGGCATCGATGATTCCGGCGACTTCGTGTCCCGGGACGCGCGGGTATTGAATGCCGGGAAAGATTCCATCCTTCGTCAACATGTCACTGTGGCAAATGCCACAAGCCTGGATCTTGATACGGACCGCTCCCGCGCCGGGCTCGGGGATATCACGTTCCACGATTTCAAACGGTCCGTTGGGGCGCGAGATATGTACTACGCGCATTTTCGCCATGATGCCTCCAGTCTTTGTTTTTGTTATGCGATGCGGTGATGGGCGACTGCGTCGCATCAAAATTGCGGCGGTATCGTCTCCCAATGTGCTCTCGTTCCCCATGCCCAGCGCAGCCCCTGCGGTACACTCGAATGGATGGCGGCAAATCTCGTACCCGCGGCGGTTCCGGTGGCCGATGTCGCGCAGCAGCGCGGGGTGCGGGAGTGTCTGCAATGGTTCACGCGGGAAAAGCAGTGGATCAATGAGATCCATCTGGAGCTGTGCCGGATTCCGGCGCCGACCTTTCTCGAACAGCCGCGCGCCGAATGGATGGCGGCGCAGTTCCGCGCATTCGGATGGAAGTCGCAGATCGATCGCGCGGGCAATGTTGTGGCGTTTCTGAACGAACGGTCGCGCGGGCCGTATGTTGCGGTGACGGCGCATCTGGACACAGTGCTTGCGCCGCGTGCGAACGATGACGTCACCGTCGGCGGCGACGGGAAATTTCATGGCCCAGGCGTATCCGATAACGGCTCGGGACTGGCGTCGCTACTGGCGATCGCGCGCGCCTTCAAAGCCGCTCCCGAAATCGAAGGCCGGCGCGCGGAGCCGGTGCTCATCGGCAATGTCGGTGAAGAAGGCGAGGGCAATCTGACGGGCATGCGCTGGCTGTGCAAGTCCGAACTTGCGCGCGAGATTGCGGCGTTTCTGGTGATCGATGGCGCCGCAACCGATCACATTACCACGCGCGGCTTAGGCAGCCGCAGGTTTGAAATCACCTTTACCGGGCCGGGCGGGCACAGCTGGAGCGATTATGGCATCGGCAACCCGGTGCACGCGCTTGGCCGCGCGGTAGCTTACTTTTCGGAGACCAGGCTGAACGGCGGCCCGCGCTCGTCGTTTAACGTGGGGTTGATCGACGGCGGTACCAGTATTAATTCCATTCCAGCGCTGGCGCGCGCTAAAGTCGATATCCGTTCCGAGAGCAACGAAAAAATGGAAGAGCTGGTCGGTTTGCTCAATATTGCTGTTGAACGAGCGCAGGAGCAGGAGAACCAGCGCGCCACGGGCGGGAAAGTGGCGGCCAAAGTGAAGGAGATCGGTGCGCGCCCGGCGGCGGAACTGAACGAACAAACCCCGGTTCTGAGTTATGTGCGCGCGGTGGACGCATATCTGGGGATTCGCTCGCGCCTGGATTGCTCTTCCACCGACGCCAATATTCCGTTGTCGCTCGGCATTCCGGCGGTTTCGATCGGTTCGGGCGGGCAGGGCGGCGGCGCGCACACGCTCAAAGAGTGGTACAACCCGGAAGGCCGCGACCTCGGACTCAAACGCATTTTTCTGACGCTCAGCCTGTTGCTGCGAGATCCCGAAACCGGGCGCCCCGCGGCATGACGCCGGAGGGCGACGGCATCCTTCTCCCGGCCGAAGCCGGCGGCGAGAAGACGGTGCGGACCTGGCGCGCCGATGCGGCGCTGGCCGGCAATACCCTGATCTGGGGTTCGACGTTCGTCCTGGTGCAGGCGGCTATCAAGGATGTCTCGCCGATTCTGTTTCTGGCTATACGGTTCAGCATCGCCACCGCAGCTTTGGCGCTGCTGTTTCGCGGCCGTGCACGGTACCGGCCCACGCGCGCCGGGCTGATTGCAGGCGGATGCCTATTCGCCGGATACTTGTTTCAGACCGTTGGTTTGCAGTTTACGACGGCATCCAAGTCGGCATTTATCACCGGACTGGCGATTCCGCTGGTACCTTTGCTCACTTCTCTCGTCTATCTAAACAGGCCACGCATTTTTGAACTGGCAGGCGTGCTCTGCGCTACCACGGGCATGGGACTGATGACGCTGCAAGGGGAAACTCTGCGAATCGGCCGCGGAGATTTGCTGACTTTATTCTGCGCGGTGGCGTTTGCGGCCCACATCATCGCTCTGGGGCATTACTCCGGGCGAGTGAGTTTTGAATCCCTTTCGTTCATGCAGGTGGCGGCGGCCGGGACGCTGGCGCTCTCGACGTTCTGGTGGGTGGAGACGCCGGTGATCAAGTTGAGCCCCGTGGTGTTATTCGCACTGGGCGTGACAGGGTTGCTCGCCACGGCGCTGGCGTTTACCGTTCAAGCTTGGGCGCAACAGCACACAACGCCTACGCGCACGGCGTTGATATATTCGCTTGAACCAGTGGTGGCGTGGTTTACTTCATTTTGGATGACGGGAGAGATGCTTTCCCGCCGGGCCGCGTCCGGGGCTGTCCTGATTTTGGCCGGAATATTGCTAGTGGAGTTGAAACGCGTTCATTCTACGGTCCATCTATCGGAGTAGAGGCGCAAATCCCGATGTATAATAAAGGGTAATTGCGGTTTCTGAGGAGTTCCAATACATGAGTTTCTTTGACAAGATGCGAAGGCAGAAATTACTGTCATTCAGCCTGATTTTGTTCACGCTGTCGATCGGCGTCGTGGTCGGCACGCTGGTGTCCACGGGTGTGAAGGCCGCAAAAGATCAAGCAGTAGCGCCGGGCGCGACGCCGCTGGTGATTCCCAACCCTGTGCAACTCTCGAATGCTTTTACGCAATTGGCGAAGCAGCTCGAGCCATCGGTGGTGAATATTTCGAGCACCTACGTGCAGAAGAGTGCCTCGATGAAGGGCCATAAGCGCGCCCCGCAGCAGCAGCCCGATGACGAAGACGAAGACAACGGGATGCAGGATTTCTTCGAGCGATTTTTCGGCAATCCTTTTAACGGACCGCCGCAATCGGGCCCGCATAAGGGCTACAGCCTTGGGTCCGGCGTGGTGGTCGACAAGAACGGCTACATCCTGACCAACAACCACGTGGTCGAGAAAGCAACTCGCGTGCAGGTGAAATTCAACGGCGATCCAACCGAATACGAGGCCAAAGTGGTCGGCACCGATCCGGCGACGGATGTGGCCGTGCTCAAAGTGGACCGCCCGCACATGGTAGCCGCCAAGATCGGCAACTCGGACGCGGTACAGGTGGGCGATTGGGCGGTGGCTATCGGGTCTCCGTTCGGATTCCAGGCGACGGTGACCGCCGGCATTATCAGCGCCAAGTCGCGCGACATTCCCGGCGACAACACCATGTACTCGGGTTTCCAGCATTTCCTCCAGACCGATGCGGCTATTAATCCGGGCAATAGCGGCGGGCCGCTACTGAACATCAATGGCGAAGTCATTGGCATCAACACCATGATCGCGAGCCGCAGCGGCGGGTACCAAGGCATTGGTTTCGCGCTGCCCATCAATACGGCAGTCAAGATCTATAACCAGCTGATCAAAACCGGCAAGGTCACGCGCGGTTCGATCGGCATCCAGTTCTCCGCTGATGAAGACCGGAACCACGAACTGGTGAAGGGTTACGGCGGTACGCAAGGCATCTTTGTAACGCACGTCGAGCCAGGCGGGCCGGCGGAAAAGGGCGGTCTAAAAGAAGGTGACATCATCATATCCCTGGATGGCAAGCCGGTAACACGAGGCCAGGATCTGATGGATCACGTGGCGGACGCGAGCGTGGGCGAAACCATGAAGATCACGGTGCTGCGCAACGGCAAGAAAGAAGACTTCAATGTGATCATCGGTGACCGCGCCAAAGTCTTCGCCAATACCTTCGGCAAGCAGGGCAACGAGTCAACCGAGCCGGGTGAAGGTACGCAGGCCAAGTTCGGAATTTTCATCCAGGACCTGAATGCTTCCTTACGCCAGAACCTGAACTATAACGGTCCGGCCGGAGTTCTCATCACGCAGGTGGAGGCGGGCTCGTTCGCGGATGACATCGGGTTGCTGCAGAACGATATTATCGTGCAGATCAACCGTCAGGCGGTGACTTCGGCCGAAGAGCTGAAGCGCATTCAAAACACCATGAAACCGGGCGACGCCGTGGTCTTCAAGATTATGCGGGCGGGCCGCGGCAGTCAGACGTGGACGCCTTCATTCGTCCCGGGCACGCTTCCGGCGGCCGGGCAGTAAAGCGCATCATTCATCAAAGGGGCAGGTCTTCGATCTGCCCTTTATTTTTTTTTGCGGGGGATCATATTTTGCGAATTGCGGCGGTTGCGGGACTGACTTGTGCGCTAGTGGCCAACGTGTCGGCGCAGAATGCCGCCCACGGGAAACCGCAGACGAGCACCGGCAAGAAAGCCTCCAAAAGCACATCGAAATCGTCCAGTGCGCACAAGGCGCCTGCCAAAAGCGGTTCGAAGGCTTCCGCGGCTCATGCCAAACCGCCTGCCGGCGTGCATGCCAAAGCATCCGGTAAGTCTGGGAAGACGACGGCGAGGCGGGGCAAGAAGGGCAGCAGCAAAGCCGCCTGGCGGTCGCGGCAACTGGCGCCCACGCCCGACCGGTACAAAGACATTCAGTCGGCGTTGGCGACGCGCGGATATTTGCAGCAGGCGCCGACTGGGGTATGGGACGCCCCGTCCGCCGACGCATTGCGACGTTTTCAGCAGGACCAGAATCTGGAGCCAAGCGGAAAGCTGAATTCGCTGTCGCTGATCGCGCTTGGACTGGGCGCGAAACGCGGAACGCCGGTGGTGCCGGCAAGCGCCAAGCCCGGGGCGATCACGCCGCAGGCGCCGCGTGTTCAGAGTCCCGAGACAGCGCCGCCGCCGGACGCGGTTCCGTCGACTCCGGCTCCCAGTCCTTCTATCACCAAACCACACGCTCCCGATTCAACCAGCCCGGCTCCAGCGAATCCGGCACCGCCAACGGCTTAATCACGGCGAAATAGTGGCCGCCGGGCCTCCACATGGAACAATTCGGCGAACTGCTCGGCTTGATTGCCGAACACCAGAATCTGCTCGCCCTGCACGGCATGCGGAATGGTTTCTTTCTTCAGGAGCCCTTCGGCCATCTTGGTATGCGGGATGGCGACGAAGGCGTTCAACTGGCGCTCATACTGGAAGTTCTGGTCGAAATTCCGCGCCCCCACAATGTGGCTGGTCCCGACGTCCAGCCCGAGCACGGATGTCTGTTCAGTGGCTTTCATACTATTTTCTCCCGCCATTTCTTTATGCTCATGCCCGGCCTAGCGGGTCAGGTAATCGAATGGGAACGCTCCTTCCAACCGGGCTTTTCGCTCGTAGGAATCGAGCCCTATCTTTTCCGTTCGGCCGATATGCGGGGAAACACGCCGGCTGCCAAGGCAGAGAATGACGGCAGCTAGGGCTGCGATCGCGATCAGCATGACCGGTTACCCCCGATGCACGTACGCCGGATCGCCCGTGGCGGCGAGATCGCGAAACGCGGACATGGGGTCGGCCCCGGCTTTCGCGCTGCCGGGCGAGACGCACAAGGCGACGGCATCGGCGATGTTTTGCGCCTCGTGCTGTTTTTTGACCTGCCACTTGCGAAAACTGTCCTTCCCACGCGCCACTTCGTCGAGATTACTGCTGATGCGCGCGGCGTATTCGGCGGCGACACGCTCCATTTCGGCC
>DATLVQ010000288.1:0-4800 GCA_035577325.1 Bryobacteraceae bacterium
GAGCAACTGGAGCATGTGTCAGCCCCTCATGATGCTCGCCGCATCGATATCGAGCGACTTGAAGAGATGGTAAAGCCGCAGCAGGAGCGCGAGTCCAACGGACACCTCCGCCGCCGCCATGGCAAGAACAAACAGAAACATCACCTGACCGTCGGCGTGACCCCAACGCGCTCCAGCAGCAACGAATGCCAGTCCGGCCGCGTTGAGCATTACCTCAATTGACATCAGCGTGAAAATCACGTTGCGCCGCACCAGCAGGGCGGCCAGTCCCAGTCCGAACAAGATTGCCGCCAATAACAGCGCGCTCATTATCAGATTCGATTGCATCGAGAGACTCCCTTTCTTCCGGGCCGATCGAGCCCAGATGATACGCCCCCACAATGCCAGCGAGCAGGAGCATCGATACGAGTTCCACCGCTAGCAGATAAGGGCCGAAGAGCGTCAGAGCCACTTCTTTTGGCCCTGTTTCATGAGCCAATTCGGCGCGGCCTGCAGATCCGAGCGTATAACCGAATTCAATCACCAGAAGGACGGCAAGGATCGCGGGTCCCATCCAAGCGCGGGGACTCAGCCACGCTCGTTCCATCCGTGTGGCACAGTCGCCAATGTTCAGCATCATCATCACGAAAATGAAAAGGACCATGATGGCGCCCGCGTAGATGATCACCTCCAGGGCAGCCACGAACGGCGCGCCCAGAATGAAGAAGACGGTTGCGACGGCGAGCAGCGAAACCACCAGATACAACAACGCATGCACCGCGTTGAGTCTGGTGACCATCAAGACCGTGGAAACGATCGCGATTGCGGCCGCGACATAGAAGGTGATCAGCATGGGGCCCTTTACGGCAACAGTGTGTGCAGATCGGTCGGCGGAGCTTCGTGCTCGGACTCTCCCTTGTCTTTCCCGCCGATCGCGACCCCCGAAACCTTCCAGAAATTGTAGTCCGGGTATTTGCCCGGTCCGCTGATCAGAAGGTCTTCCTTTTCGTAGACCAGATTCGGGCGCTTGTATTCACCCATTTCGACATCGGGCGTCAACTGAATCGCGTAAGTCGGACACGCGTCTTCACAGAAGCCGCAAAAGATGCAGCGCGAGAAATTGATGCGGAAGAATTCGGGATAGCGCCGCCCGGACGTATCTTCGGTAGCTTGCAACGCAATACAATCAACCGGGCACACTACCGCGCACAAATAACACGCCACGCAGCGCTCACCGCCATCCGGATCGCGCGAGAGAATGATTCGGCCGCGGTATCGCGGAGCGAGGTACGGCTTCTCTTCGGGATACTGCACCGTGAGGCGGCGATGAAACATATGCAGAAATACATCCCAGATCGTTCGGAGTATGGTGAGCATCGCTTAGACTGACCTCACGGGAGATATGGCGAGCACAATCGCGCCGGTTACGAGCAGATTAACCAGCGACAGCGGCAGCATCACTTTCCAGCCCCAATTCATCAGCTGATCGAATCGGGGGCGCGGCAAAGCCGCCCGCAACAGAATAAAGAAGCAGATGAAGAAAAACATTTTGAGCAGGAACCAGACAATGGGTGGCAGAACCGGCCCGAGCCAGCCGCCGAAGAAGAGAACGGCAATCAGGGCGGAGATCAGCGTCACGCCGAGATACTCGCCGACGAAGAACATGCCGAACTTCATGCCGGAGTATTCCGAGTGGAACCCCGCGACGATCTCACTCTCGGCTTCCGGCAAATCGAACGGAAGCCTCCGTGTCTCGGCGACTCCGGCGATCATGAAAAGGACGAAACCGAGAAACTGCGGGACGATGAACCAGATGCGGCGCTGCGCCTCGACGATTTGAACCAGATCGAAGGACCCGGCCAACACCACGACGCCCATTAACGACAGGCCCATGAAGACTTCATAACTCAGCATCTGCGCGGCGGCGCGAAACGCTCCGATCAGCGAGTATTTGTTGTCCGACGACCATCCCGCCAGCACCACGCTGTAGACGCCAAGCGATGACATGGCGAGAATAAACAGCAGCCCGATATTAAGGTCCGCCACGATGATTCCGGGCGCGATCGGGAGCACCGCGAAAGACATCAGCACGGTGACGACGATCACGGCCGGCGCGAGAATGAACACCGCTTTATCGGCAAAAGGAGGTGTCCAGTCTTCCTTGAAGAAGATCTTGATCATGTCGGCCAGCACCTGCAGCAGGCCAAACGGTCCAACCCGGTTCGGGCCGTAGCGATCCTGCCATAGCGCCAGAAGCCTCCGCTCCAGCCAGATCAAGCCGGAGGCGATAGTGAGCGCGGCGGCCAGGATGCCGATGACAGTGGCAACGGGATAAGTACTGGTCATCATACTCGGGTGATCCTGCTCCACACGGGAAGCTCTAAGCCCTCCAATCCAGGAAATCCGGACGGCAGGCCCGCCACGCCCTTCGGTAGGCCGGAAACGATTTTGACCGGAAGACGGCGGCCCAGCAGTTCCGCTTCCGGTCCGAATGCGCCCGCGTCATCCGGGCTCAATCCGACATAGGGCTGGGAACACACTGCAGCCACTGCCGGCGCGAAACGGCTGAACTCTTCCGATCCGAAGATATGGAACAGAGGAACCAGGAGCCATTCGTCATTGCGCGCCTGAAATGCCGGGGGAATGGAGCTGAAAAACGCCGTGCCATCCTGAGTTGGCTCGATCAGCCGAAAGCCCGCGGCCCCGCCACGCAGCGGCCCCGCGATTTCGCTCTGATACTTGTTTACAGCCTGCATGGAATTCCACCCAGGAGACCAGAAGAAGGGAATCAGAGCGGCTGGCGGCTGATCCGGATTTCCCTCCATCGAGAACGACAGCGGGGAATCTAAATCTTCAGGCGGCTTCGGTTCGTGCACGCTGATGTTTGCCAGCACGGCTGTGCGACCGCTGTAGCGGTGCGGCTCACGGGGGATTCTTGCGTCCGCCATGCGAAATCCGGCGGGCGGGGCGGCCTGAACAATGCCGGCCAGTTCGGGAATCGCGCTGCTCAGATCGGCGATCACCCGATCCAGACTCTGCCAGCCGCCCAGCCACTGCCAGCTTTGTCTAACCATTTCGTCCGGTGGAAACACACGAAAAAACCTCTGCGCGCGGCCTTCACTGCTGATCATCGTTCCATCCGCTTCGGCGAAAGTGGCGGCGGGAAGCAGCAATTCGCCTTTCGCGGTCGTCCGGTTCTCCATGTGATCGAGAACCACGACGTGCTCGCGTGCCTTAAGGAAAGCGTCAACCGCCGATGCCGGCAGGCGGCGGTACAAGTCGTTTTCGAGAACGATGGCGGTTCGGGCGTTAATCCCGATCGCTTCTTCGAGCGGAGCAGCCGTCATCAGGGCGAGGCCGAAACTATTGCACTCGGGCACAACAAAAGACAGCGCGCAACCCGGCAGAGCCCGGGACACATTCGCAGCGGCCCGGATTACATCGGCGTTACGCAGGCTCGCGCCCGCGACAATCAACGGGCGCTTTGCCGCCTTGAGAGCGTCCGCCACATTCCGAGCAAATGTCTGTTGATCGCCGGTCAGTCCTTCCGGTGAACGCGCAGCTGAGTCCAACGCATGGGCGACCGCATAACCCACCCTGGCCAGATCGTCCGGCGCGCCCTGGTAACACTCAGTGGCAATATCGCCCAGGCCAGTGGCGCTGTTAGTGGCGATGAAGAGGGGACCTCTTTCGTCCTGGACGACTTCACGAACTCCATGGTCATGCCAGAGAGGAATGTGCAGTCGTTCGGCGATCTGCATGGGCTGCTGACGGATGGACTGCCGGAGGTTCAGCGCCATCCTCGGCGCTACATTGGTGACGTCTTCGCCCAGGATGAAAACGGCGTCCGACAACTCCGCTTCGTGCAGCGACGGAGTGCGCGCCACCCCAGAGCGAAGGATGTCGAGCATCAGCCGCAATAACGCGAGTTCGCTCTTGGGGATACCGGCGTAGAACCGGTCCGGGCCGACCAGAGAGCGCAACGCGAAATTACTTTCGAGCGACGCGCGAGGGGAGCCGATCCCAATCGCATCCGACCGGTCCGCAATGAAATCACTCAGGGTCTGCTTAGCCGCATCGGGGGAAACTTTCTCTCCGCGCAGTCTGGCCTGGCGAATGCGCCGCTCATGGTTCACGAATTCGTAGCTGTATCGACCGCGATCGCACAGAAAATATCCGTTCACTTCGCCGTGATACCGGTTCACGACGCGCCGCAGTATACCGTACCGCTCGCCGATACTGATGTTGCACCCCAGTCCGCAGTGAACACAGAGGGAAGGCGCGAGCTGCAGGTCCCACTTCCGCGTATAGTGGCGCTTCAGCGTAGCGTCCGTGAATACGCCGGTGGGACAGACCTCGACCAGGTTGCCTGCGAATTCGTTTTCGAGAACTCCATCCCGATCACGGCCAAAATAGACCAGATCTCGCAAAGCGAATGCATTGAAATCAGAGCCTCCGGCGTACTCCCGATAGAACCGCACGCAACGGTAGCATTGAATGCACCGGTTCATCTCATGATTTAGAAATGGACCGAGATATTGATTGTGAAACGTCCGCTTTTCGAACCGGTAACGACGATAATCGTGTCCGGTCATCACGGTCATGTCCTGCAGGTGACACTCTCCGCCTTCGTCGCAAACCGGGCAATCATGCGGATGGTTGAGCATCAATCCTTCGATGATGCCAGCACGGAATGCCGCGGCTTCCAGATCTTCAATCGAAATGCGAGTTCCTTCGGATGCGGGTGTCATGCAGGCCATGACGATGCGGCCTTGCTTATCGTGCTCATCTTTGAACTGTTTGACCGCGCATTGCCGACAG
>DATLVQ010000289.1:0-2519 GCA_035577325.1 Bryobacteraceae bacterium
TACTTTTCCACGTAGGAACTGACCGCGCCTACCACTGCAATGACCGCAACGGCTGCGACGGCGAAGTTCAAAATTGCAAGCTTGTCCTGCCCGAATGTCCCTGAAACGAATTCGCCGAGCCAGCCAGGCAGCTTCTTCGACTGCAGGAGGTTATCGATGACAATTTTGATGGGCCACGGCTCGACAACGTCAGTAAGGGTTACCCCAAGCACGGCGAGCAATGCAATCGTCAGAGCTCTCCAGTGAGGGCGAATGAGGTGAGAGATCCTCAACTTAGCCGAGGCGTTGGATGAGGAAGACTTCGTGGAGTTTTCAGGCATGGCTCTACTACTCGCTTGGCCTACAGCCGAACGTCCATGAATACCGATTCAATGTTTGCACCTGAGCTGGTATCGGAAATTCCGAACTAAACTCCATTACCGACGGCATCGCCGACCGAATCCAGGGATTCCGTGGCGCTTGGGCAGGCAATTCCATTGGGTCGTGTTGGCACTAACCGCCAGCGTGGGGACAGCCATTTGAGAGTCCTACGGTAGAGCGTAGTTGAAACCCATGTGCGGTGCTGTCCCATAGAGGACAGCCAACTGCCCTCGATTCTTCAAGCAAGAGGAACATGGACAACTGATGTTATTTGTAATCTATTGATTACAAAGCAGTTAAAATGGTGGAGGCGGGGGGAGTCGAACCCCCGTCCGAAAAGCGCTACGAGCCGAAGCCTACATGCTTATCTCAATTCGGTGTGCGACCCGGCCCTTGCGGGCTGATCGCGCGTTCGCCGGCGGCGCTCAGAATGAGCAAGAAACGCAACCAGCTAGTCCGATGGTTCTCGCCCGAGCCTTACGGACCGAAAGGCCCAGGCCAGCTCACTGTGTGACGCCTCTGACCGGGCCCATGAGCGAAGCCCGGGGAAGCGTGCGCTTAATTAATTAAGCAGCAAGTGCCAGATTGTTATTGGCATTTCTAGTTTCCACCAAGTTACGGGCAGGTGGGTCCCGGCATGCCTTCGGGCCGCGACAGCTTCCGTCGAAACCGAGTCGCCCCCTGGGTATTATTATAGCACTGCGGCGAAAGGGAGTTAGGGACGCCGAAGGCGACATTTCAATGAGTGGCCACTGGAGTTGGGACGAAGCAAGTAAGCAACGATTAGGCACATCGGTACGGCCAGGCGGTTGACTACAGGCGGCTTACCTTCCAAAATCACGAGACGGGGTACATCGCCTGGATTAAATGGGTGAGGCGACCGATCGAAAGCAATTGGAATAGGGCAAGCGACCCCGGAATACAGGAATGGCACAAGAGCCGAACGCCGTGGAACAAGCCGTAGTACGCGCCTTGCGAGAGAACCTCGAACGGATTCAGCGAAATGCCGACGAGCTGCACCAGGCCGTCGGCGATATCGTGGCGGCGTGTGCGAGTTCGAAGCCGACGAATGCGCTGCCGTCGATGCTGAGGGCGCAGACATCGGCGGCGTCCTTGTCGGCGGCGCTGGAAGTATTGTCGCGGTTCGTGGCGATGTCGATGCAGCCGGGGCAGCGATCTCCGCTTGAAGAGCAAATCACGCAGCTAATCAGCACGGCCGCAGCTGAGCCCGCTGCCGTGCCGATGCGCCCGCACCCCGCGGTTCCTACACCGATGGCGCAAGCGCCGGCGCAAGCAACGGTGAAGACGCCGCCTCGCGTGGCACCGCCCGTTGCGCCGCCTCCCGAGCCGGTGATTGAGCTGGAAGGCGAAGCAGAATCGATCGAGTTGATCGAGCCGTCGGTGCCGGCGGCAGAACCGGAGTTTGGGGACGAGTTCGACGTCAACCAGCTTTCGCCAGAGGAGCAAGAACTACACAGGCGAGCAAATCGGGTGGCGAAAGTTTCGATGCAAGATATTAAAATGCTGAGACCGGATCAGGTGCGGCTAGGCCGAGAAAAAAAGGATCTCTGCATCCGATTGAAAGAAGACATTGAAAAAGCTCATCGAGAATACGACCGGCGTTTCAAGCCCATCATGGACCACCCGGTGGATTACTTCTATCGCTGGATGGTGGAAATCCTCGCGGAGGGCGACGTACACGCTCTCGGCGAATACCCCTACGCCACACCCGCGCGGCATCGCTAAGACTGCGGCCAGGAAAGCGGCAGCGGCAGGGTCACGTACCGCGGTGGCACGATGCGTGTGCGCGGCGATGCTCGCGTTCGCGCTGGTGGCGGGTGGCACGCCCGATGTTTTCGCACAGTCCTCAAGACACCATAGGAAGAAAAAGATAAAAAAGCCGGCGCCGGTGCCGTGCCGCGCCGGATGCAGCCCGGAGACGGCTGGTCCACAGCTTGTCGCGGGAGACACTCCCGAGGACCAGGCGCTGCAGAAAGAACTCGCGCAACTTGCGCGCGACATGCACAACACGGCGCCAGGCGCATACACAAAACTTTCCGCATTTGCGGCGAAGAATGTTGCGAACGTTTGGGGGGCACGCGCGGCGCTGGCTCTCGGTTTCGAAGACAACTCGCAGAAGCACTACCAGCAAGCCCTCG
>DATLVQ010000290.1:0-3711 GCA_035577325.1 Bryobacteraceae bacterium
CTGCCAGAACACGCCCAGCTTCGTCGCCACGCATTGCAGGGTTTCAGCAGCGAACATGTGGAAGAACTTCGGCCACAGCGGGCCTTTGCCTTGATTCGCACGCAAGCACCACTCACGGCCCAGCCACGGCGAACCCGCAACGCGCCGGATTAGCCGCTTCTCGCCGGGGTGGTTGTCTTCCCAGGCATCGCCTGTAGGTTGCATGACGCCGAATGTATCTCCATAAACAGTATTGATTCCAATATCGCCTAAGCCAGCTATATTTTGTATTTCCATGTGCGTTGCGGGATAACGCAAAAAGAAACTAGAGCATTCCCATGCAATTTCATCCGCTCTTTTGTTTGGATCTGGGAGCGTGTCATCTCCGGCTGCTACGATCCAGTCGCATTCAGGATCGTCTTCCAAAACAATCTTGGCGAGTTCATTAACGACTGTGGCGTAGCCAGGATAATAACCCGGACTGACTACCTTATCGCTATGGTCTCCACCCTCTAGCTCGAAATCAGCATGATAGGCGTCATCGTCACGCCACAGCGCGATTCTGTAGCCCTGTGCCTTCCATCGAGCGATTACTGGGCCAGCCTCCTTGACGGGACGCTTTGAGGGAATGCATAGCCAGACGCTCAAGCTATCCTCCGGTGCGTGGCCCGCAATGATTCAACGAATCCCTGCGCCGTGCGGATACAACGCAACATCGCTACCTCAATTGTGTTGATGTCTTGAACTGTCACGATCATCCTATTCTCTGGCACAATTCCAAGTTTTACGTCGAGTTCCATCGCACGAAATAGACGCGCTTGTGCTGGCGATAGCTTGAGTTTAATCTCCTCGTTCACAGCGCCATGGCCTTTCTTGCATACTCGTCCCACTCAGAAACCCGTCGCCAGTTCTGCGACTTCTTCTCGATCTGGTCGTAGTGCATGGTGTTTCCTCCGTGAATCGAAGCGATGAGCCGCGGCTCCTCAAATCCGTAGACCGATGATTCCGTCGCCAACTTCGCATTGTCCAAGAATGGCACGTCCTCGCCCGTTGATTCGTTGTTCTTTGGCAGATCCTTGAACGTGTTACGCTCCCAAAATTTCCGCCAGTAGCAGAATGACGTGCCCGGTGCGTGCCTGTTCGGGACTTTGTTGTGCGAATACAGCCACGCTTCGTTTTGTGGCCACGGAGTGCCGTTGTGCGGGTCGGACGTCTCATAGTCAAATCCGTACGTGAAGCCACCAGCCGTGTACGTCCCGCCCGTTCGCCAGAAAAGCAGTTCGTCATACCCAACCACGTCTGCACCTGAGGATTGCAGAAAGGCTACTTGCTCTGCAATGCGGTTCGGGTGGGATACGTCGTCGGAATCCCAGTGCATGATGATTTCGGGCTTAAACTTCTCAACTGCGAATGTATTTGCAATGTTGCGCAGCGTGCCGATAGTGTCCCCTGCCGCCATCCGAAAATAAGCAGTGCGACTCGTTACTTCGCGGCAATGGTCTGGAAGGAACTGGGTTTTCCCTGTATCCAAAATCAACATGCGATGCGCGACCGTCTGCCTCTCGAACGCAAGATAGGCACGCCGAGTCATTTCATGACGATCTCGCGTTAACATAACAGCACAGCACAACGGCTCACTCATGTTCCTGAACACTATCAGACTCTCTTGTATGTGGCAAGGTTCAAAGTGCTAGTACTGGCTGATTTGATAAATATCCTGCATCACCATAAACTGCTCGGTCGCCTGGTCGATCAGCAATTCCGTGATGGCCCATACCAGCGCGTCCATGCGATCTGGCGAGTCCTGCTTGATCCCTGGCACGTAGCCGCACATCTGATCCTCCAGCTGCGGCATTGACCCAACGTGATGCACGCGGCCTTGTTCGTACAGCGCCGCCACCGGCTCGGCACGGACGGCTTTTCCGCGTGAAGCACGCACCGCGCGAAACGAAACCTCAGGCGCTACTGCTCGGATGTTGGCCTCAACCAGATCGCCGCCGTTGTTCACTTCGCCTACGATTCGGTCAGCGCCGTATTTCTTGTAGGCACCCACTGCGATCCGTGCCCACTGCAAGGGCGATTCCTTGCACGTCAGATCCTCAATCACCACCACGTGCCCACTGCGAGCCAGTCCACATATGACGATGCCCGTTTCGTCAGAGTTCTCGCCGGCTGAAACCGCTGGATCAATCGCCACCACGATACGCACGAGCATGTCCCAGCGAACTTCACCGAGCTTTATGCGATAGGCGTCTATGACCGCTCGTGTCCACAGAGCTCCGGGGATGTCTTCGAGCAGTTCCGCTTCTAACTCCTGCCGGCCGAGGCGGGTTCCTTCGTATTTGCGGATAATCGAATCGAAGAACGCTGGTGCCAGATTGGTCCGATTCTCGTAGCTGGATGAACGGGTTAAGAACGTGTGCGGGTCCTTTATGATGTCCTTAAGTAGTTGAATCGGCTTCGGCGTGGTTGTGATGACGCCGCGGGGATCGTTACCCAGCCGAAAGCCGAACATCAGGTTATCCCAAGCGTCCTGCCCGAAGCGCCAAGCAGCAATCTCGTCAGCCCAAAACGCTTCGCACTGCGGGCCGCGGAGCCGTTCCGGTTCGTCTGCGCTGAACAAATAGGCCACCGCGCCTGTGTAGAACGTGATCAGCCGCTTCGATGGCTCGTAAACCGGCCTGAGATGCGACGGAAAACAGTTGAGCAGCCCTGATTCGCCCTGAACCATGACGTCGCGCGTGTCGCCAGCTGTCGCGCCCACGAGGTGAAAGCGCCGATATCCTTGCTTGACCCACTTGCGAACCGCTTCGGCGCCAGTGCGAGTCTTTCCCCAGCCGCGGCCAGCTTGGATCAGCCACAATCGCCACGCACCAGGCGGAATTATCTGATTTGGTCGAGCCTTGTAACCGTCCCAGTCGTAGCGAAGTGCTTTCAGTTGCGCCTCGGAATATCGGCTAAGAATTTCCTCCCTGATCGCTTCGGGCTCTAACGCGAGCAAGGTCTCTACGGATAAGTTCGCCGATGGTAACATCTTCTATTTGGACGGCTCCGTTCTCGCCACTGCCGATTAACTTGATTGTTTCTGGTGTTCTACCGACTGCACGGTCTAAAACGTCTTCGGCTGCTCGCTGTGCGACGGCGGGGTTTTTCTTGCGGTCTTTCATGTTCGCCGCCAAAACTCCTAGGGCCGGGTCGACCATCGCCGCCAAACGCTGTGCTGCTGAGTTCTTTACCTGCGGAGCCGCTCCTCCATGCATCACGCAAACCGCACCCCCGGGGATTGCCTGTCTACCGCACTGTTTTCCTGAGCGTTTGGATTTGGCTTTGCATTGCATTTCCTAGAGGTTACCGCTTTCCAAGGGGTTGGAGCAAACGAAGAAGGGCGGCCTGCCTTCTGAGCAATCCCGCCCCTGAAGCACTCACCCGATTGGAAACGTCGGACGTGCTTTAGGTTCCCTGCCTTAGATTAGCAGAACTTATTATGAGTTTCTAGGGGACTGCTGGTCCGGTCTGGGTGATCGGGCCTGGGTCGGCTGCCTTGATGTTGGTGTCCAGCGTGGTAATGTCCGCAATCGCCGCCGTGATAGCCGCTGCGGTCGCCGGATCTGCGGTAGTGTTGCCAGCCGTCGCCAATTTCGCTGCAATGTCGGCCAGCGCTGTGGCCGTATCGGATTTAAGAGCGCCGAGCGTTGCCACCAAATTCTTAATCTGTACATCGTCTACGGTCAC
>DATLVQ010000291.1:0-4518 GCA_035577325.1 Bryobacteraceae bacterium
TACCGCCTGCGGCAACGGGCCGGATGTGAGATTCTTCACTTCGATGCGACCCTGTGACCGGTGAAAGAATGGAGAAGAATCTTGCGTAAGGTATGACACCGGATGGAGGGCTATTGCGTAAGGGTTGGGGTCGGTATACGCGCCGTCAGATTCTAAGATGGGCGGCCGTTCCCGGCGGCATTGGCACGCTGGCGAGGGCGCAGGAAGATGCGACTTTTTCGACCGATGTCAGAGTCGTCAATGTGCTGGCGACGGTGCGGGACCGGCAGGGGCGCATCATTCGTGATCTGGCGCAAGCAGATTTTTCAGTGGCCGAGAACGGGCGTCCGCAGACGATCCGCTATTTCTCGCGTGAATCCGATCTGCCTTTGACGCTCGGGCTGATGGTGGATACGAGCATGAGCCAGCAGCACGTGATCGACGCCGAGCGCGGCGCCAGCATGCGTTTTCTGGACCAGGTTTTGCGCGAAACGAAAGACCACGTGTTCCTCATGCAATTTGACATGGCGGTGCGCATGAGCCAGGCGCTGACGAACTCGCGCCGGAAGCTGGAGGAGGCGCTGGCGTTCGTCGACACGCCGACGCGGCAGGACTTGAGCCATCAGTACGGCGGGGGAACGCTGCTGTACGATGCGGTGGTAGAAGCCTGCACGCAGGCGATGAAGAATCAATCCGGCCGCAAGGCGCTGATCGTGCTTTCGGATGGCGTCGATACCGGCAGCGAGGCTACGCTCACGGGCGCGATTGAAGCGGCATTGCGCACCGACACGCTGATCTATTCAATCCTTTTCGCGGACCCAGGTTTTTATAATGGGCGGCTATTCGGGCGCATGGGGGGAGCGGGCGGCAGAAACGCCCTAACCCGTTTGAGCCAGGAGGCCGGGGGCGGGTTCTTCGAGGTGTCGAAGAAGCAGACGATCGACGATGTCTACTCAATCCTGGGAGAGGAACTGCGCAGCCAATACAGCCTGGGCTATGTGTCGGACGCGCCGATCCACATCGCGGAATTTCGCAAGATCCAATTAAAGGTTAAGCAACAGGGTTTGATTGTGCAGGCGCGCGATCGTTACTGGGCGCACCACTAACCGAGCAGCGAGGCTCCATTTTCCACGGCGTACACATCGCGCGCCTGCTCGTGGAGGGCCTGCGCGTGGCGCTCGATCCGATTGAACTCGGGCTGCCCGCGCAGGGGATCGGGCCATGGATCGCGAACGAATGCGGGATGGCAGGAGAAGCCGGAATCCACCGCGCGCGCGGGCCGGGCCGGTTCGGGCTAGAACTGAACGGTTTCCCGCGACGATGCAGGGAACGTGATGGTGCCGACGTTCGATCCTGTTCCCGCACCGGGCCAGAACATGGAAATCGCCGAGCTAAACGGATAGGTGGCGTCAATCTGAATGGCGCTGCCTATGGCGTTGCCCGGGGCCGATGGCCAAACCGTGTTATTCGCCAGGCAGGTGCTGGCAAAGCAGGAAATGGCTCCGCTTTGCGAGGTAAACGTCAGCCTAAGCTGATTGGTAGGCAGTCCGATACCGGCGTTAACGATTTGTTGAGTGACCTGGGCAATAGTTACGGTGCAGGTATTCGGAGCGGTGGCGCAATTGGTACCGTGGACGCTGGCGTATCGTGTTCCTTCTTTTACGGCATAGGCGATCGTGTGATAGTTCCACATGCCGCGCGCCATCTCGAAAGTGGAGATCAGCACGAAAATGAGGGGGATACCCACCAGGGTGAACTCGAGGGTGGAGGAGCCGCGGCGGCGATTTCCACGATGGATTGTCATGGCTGCTGTCTCAACCTCATCTGCGCGTTTCGCGTAATGGACAGGCGGCCGGTCAGACCGGGAATAGGAATCATGTTGATGGTTTGATACGTCACGTCGACGCGCGTGGCGGTAGCGCCGTCGGCATCGACAAACGACGTGGCGTTGACGATAACCGGAAGAGCAGCACAGGTAGTCAGGCTTCGGGTGTTGGGGAGGACATTGAGCTCCGTCAAAGCGAAGTTGCACGCCAGGGTGTTGTCAATCGCGGTGGTTGGAGTTGCCGATGTCTGCGCGGCGGCCACACGGGCCGCGTTTTGAGTGGCGATGACCGCATAGGAGTAAAAACCGAGATCGAGAGTGCCCACAAACAGGAAGAAAATCCAGGGCGCCATCAGAGAGACCTCGATGACCGCGTGCCCGTGCTCGCGCCATCGTCCGCGTTTGAATGTGGGCATCATGCCAAGCTCTCCTCTCACTCCACCAAGGCCGTAACCTTGATGGGGTTACCGCTTGGAAGACTGGTGTAATCGTTATTAATAGATGTGGTGCCGTTCATGGCTATATCGTAGGCGACGATAATTGTGTACGCCGTCAAACCTGCATTTCCATAAAAATTCATCAAAGATTTAGGGCCGTAAACAATCCCTGTATACGCCGCGCTGGAACCGCCGCCAAAGTTGTCGGTACAAATGGTGCCGCCACAACTGGTGGGGGTGATGCTGCGGTCTTCCATGATCAGAACACCGGCATAAGTGCCGGTTACAGGAGCGGTGAGAGTGACGGTGGAAGACGCCACGATGTTGAATGGCACGTAGGTGTTGATCGAGCTCTGAGGGGCCGAAGGGTCATACGTGTTGTAAAGGGTTACGCCGGTTCCCGAAATGAGCGAGTTGGAATCTTGAGTACTCAACCCGCCGCCCTTCAAGATGTACATGCCAGGATTGAAAGATGCGAGACCCTTCTTGACGTAGATTCCGCCGCAGTAAACTCCGGGTGTCAAAACAGTCGTGGTCGGTGTATTGACCTGAAAATTGTTGTGATCGCAGCCAGCGGGCACGGTGGGAGCGGGGAGATTCCTGAGCGGATCGGGCAGGGTGGCGACATTGGTACTGGGCGGGTTGGGATTCAGGGTGCCGGAGAAACTGTAGCCGCCAACAATATCGATCTCGGTTGCACTCAAGGTTGGCGTTCCATTCCCCTGTAGCGCCTGTGCGTTGTCCGAATTTATGTAGACTCCGCAAGAGCTGGTAAGGTTGGGCGTGCCGTTCATGAAGACGGAGCCGGCCCCATGCGGGTCCATCGCATAGATACAGTCTTTGGAGGGGCTCAGGGCGGCCGTCGCGCGCGCCGCAATCGATCCCGTGGAATTACCCAGAACGGCGGAAAAAAGCTGCGGGATGGTCTGATTGACCCTGGCGGTAACCCAATAAGCGGAGGATTGCACGCCGGTCGCAGTGGGTGGCACGCCGGCGCCGGATGACAAACTCACGTATTGGTTCCCGGAAGACGAGAATCCGTTCAATTGGGCATAGGCGCAACCGGAGTGCATATAGCCGGTGGTGAGGGTGGCGCAGGAAGTGGGAGCCTGGCAAATCACACCGTTCACGCCGCACGTGTAGTCAAGGCTGAAGATCGTAGATTGAAACTGGAGCATAGCTGCCATGGCCGCCGCGTCCGCCGCGGATTGAGCGGACTTCTTGGTGAACTCCATCCATCCGAGGTCGACGGCGAGGCCCATCAGGCCGAACATGGGAATCAAAGCCATCGTGGTCATGATGAGCGCCTGGCCGCGGGGCTTTTTCGATAAAAGTTTCTTCAGCATCTTTCCTCCCAGACGGCTACAGGCGTTGTATTTCATGAATTACCTGATCCGATACTTGCCTCAATTCTCAGCCAAATACCTCGATTTATCTAGATCTCTTTGGTATACACCTTGGTTTACAAGCCTTTGACAAACAAGAGTCCGGAGGGGTTTGAGGCGTTATCCTCCGTTGTTGCCTGTGGCGTCATTTTGCCGAAATCGCTCCGGTTTTAGGGCCTGTTGCGTCTGGCGCAGGGGTTAGCCGGGTGACCTTAATGCAATAGTCGCTATTCCATACTCGCCGGTTTTAGGAGTATCCGGGTAGATCTCTTTGGTTTACACAGCGTTTTGCCTGAGGTTGGCCCCTGCGTGGCGGAAGCGAGGAGACGATGGTTGGGACCCATTCCAACGTCGTCGCGGCCGATATAATGGCGCGGCGCCGGGAGGTTCGCCTGACGCCGGGAGCAAAGGACCGGGCGGCTGCGGTAGGTGCGAAAAAACAAAGCCGGCACACTCAGGCGAGCCCACAGCTAATACCTACAACCGGATCGATACTCCCCAAATTGTGGGATATGAAGAAGCTTTTTTTCTTTATCAGTGCTTAAGTTTATCCCATAGGTCGGGCATGGTCTAAAACTCACGCTCGCCTTTCAATCGGTTAGCCGTTATTGGCCTTTTGGAACTATACGTGCCCAGATAGGCGACCTTTTCACAGCGAGTCGTCTGAAAGAGTATGGGGACAGACTTTGGCTCGGGGCCAGAGCTGCCTTCCTTGACGGAAACGTCGCGCCGATGGGCGCACTGGAGGAATATGAAAATGAAAGTTTTGAACGGTTGGATCTTGTCGATAGCGGTTGGCTTATTCCTGGGGGCGCCCGCGGCGAATGCCGATGTAGTCGGGTCGATCTTTCTCACAGGCCATGATCCCGACTTTCATGCGTCCGAGGGCGGA
>DATLVQ010000292.1:0-12207 GCA_035577325.1 Bryobacteraceae bacterium
TGCAGGATGGGTTCGGGAATGGGCAGTGTGTCTTTGCGGTTCACTTCAGCCGCCCCCTCCGCGACTGAATGTGAACTTAACAGGGTAGGCTATCCGGCGTCACGCATCCCTACCGGAAACTCACGAAGCAATTGCGGCGGCCAACATTCTCAAAGAGTGGCACCTTACAAAATCCAAACCAGCGTAGCGTACCGTTCGAGTTCACTACGCAGCTTCAAGGGGACGAAAAGGGGACAGGCGCATTTTATCTGCGCCGAGACATGCACGACAAGTCACCCCACACCTTCTCTTACGGTCACGGCAGCGATTGCTGTGTTTCATTTCCTTCCTGGCGAACAATCTCAAGGTGAAATGTCTGAAAGTCTTTGCGGATTAGCATCTTGGTTATCCAGGGAAAGATGATAAGGATAGCGCACGGCGGAATAGCAACAAGAAGAAACATGAGGACAATCCCGCTCGGGTCCTTCCCCGTTCCAAAAGCCCTACCTGCAAGACCGACCAAGACACTAGCCGAACCGAGGAGCAAAACGTAGATCATCGCACCCCGCCACATTAATAACCACCCCGCTCGGAGGCTTTCACTGTACGTCATTTCCCGAGTTCTCACAAACGCACCCCTCTACTGCAGAATTCCAAGCTGACACTGGACCAATGAGTTCTAGGAGAAAAGGGGACAGAAGATTTTTTCTGCCTCATGAGGGCGTGGCCTCACAACCCGTACCGCTCTTCCTCCCACGGATCGCCATGCATGTGGTAACCATTTCTCTCCCAGAATCCCGCCTGATCCCGGTCCAGCAGCTCGATGCCCGCCACCCACTTGGCGCTTTTCCATGCGTAGAGACGCGGTACGATCAACCGCGCCGGCCCGCCATGCTCGCTCGTAATCGGTTCGCCATCGTGCAGAAAAGCCACCAGCGCGTCTTCGGCCAGAAAATCTTCAAGCGGCATGTTGGTGGTCCAGCCCCCGTCATAGCCGTAGGCCAGCGCGAAATGCGCTTCGGACTGTGCGCCGCCCGCGAGCTTGACTAACTCACGCATCGCGACCCCTTCCCACAAATTACCCAGCCGCGACCAGCGCGTCACACAATGGAAATCGGAAAAAACCTTCACCCGCGGCAGCTTCTGAAACTCTTCCCAATTCCATTCCACCCGGCGCCCCACCTTTCCGCCCAAGTAAAATTTCCAGCGGTCGAGCGCGATCTCGGGCGCGCCGCTTGCGTCCAGCACCGGCCACTTGCGCGTGCGCGATTGTCCCGGCGGCACCCGTTGCGCGCGGCGTGTATCCGGGCTGACGATGACATCGCCCGGTAAACCGTCCGGCGTTCGCAGCGATTCTTCCTGCGTATGCGGATCTTTCAACGAGAACATGACTCTCTTATCGATGCCTGCGCGGGCATTTTGGCTCCTTCAATTCGTCGCGATCTGCACCAGCTCCGCGGGTCCCGCGTGGCGCGCGAACGTCAGCACTTCCATCGGGCACACAGTTACGCAAATCCCGCAGCCGATGCAGGAGCTGTTGGCATTGGTGATCGGCTCTTGCTTTAGCGCGTAGCTCATCACGTCGATCCCTACCTGGCAGTTGCGCGTGCATTCCATACACGCGATGCACTTTTCATTGGCATCGATCGCGAACCGGCTCACGCGGAAGCGCGTGAACGCCGCGCTGAATATCTGCATCAACTTGGCCAGCGGGCACCAATAGCGGCACCACACTTTCCCGCCGAAAAACGGATAGAGCGTCACCGGCAAAATGCCGACCAACCATACATCCGCGAACAGGTGATAATATTCCAACCCGGCCTGCGCCGGCTTCCCGAAAATATGGAAAAAGTCCCGCGCTAAAACCAAAAGTGTCACTACCACCGCCGCCCCAAGCACAATCGAATTCATGAATTCCCAGCGCACGCTGGTCTTCCCTTTGGGCGCCATGTGCCGCCACCGGTCACCTAATGTTTCAGCCAGTCCGCCACAGCCGCAAATCCAGGAACAGTAGCGCTTGCCATGAAACAGCACCAGCACCGGAATGATGCCGAACGCCAGAATCAGTCCCCACACCACCCAGACCTGGCTCGGGTTCCCGAAGAACGTATAGAAAAACAATGGCCACGCGTAAACCAGCCCGTACGCCCGCCACGCCTGTCCGGCAAACACCGGATCATGAGCCAGCCGCTCGCCCACCCACTGGTATTCCACCGCCCATCGGAATAGAAACTCGGGGATCAGGAAAAAGAACAGCCATTGGAAGCTGATGAGACTGATGTAGCGCCAGATCTGGAACCGGTCGCGTTTGCCACCCTCCCTCCAGCCCCACCGCTTCATGGCCTGTAAACCGAACACCGTCATCACCGTGGTGTACAGTACCGTATACCAGAACGACCACGGCCGGTTCCAGAACGTCAGCAGCCGCGCTCCCCAGCCGCGATACGGCCAGTACTCGAAGCCCTCGGCCTGCTTAACCCCGTAGATCGTGTAGCATATGACGAACGAAATGCCAAGCCAGGCGAACCGGCTGCCCCGCCAAGCCAAAATGAGTAACGAACCCAATGCCGCGACTGCCGCCAGCCCGCCGGCCAATGCCTGCCTTTCAAGCACTGGAATCCCGGTCTTGCCACCCCAAACCCAAATACCGGCCAGCGCCGCCAGCGCTAAAGCCGCCGCGGCCGCCGGGTTGCCCGTCCAGTCGTTTTCCAGGCGAATGCCCAGCGAACGCAAAAACTCCGTCGGCGCGTCTGCCCCAATCAGCACGAACGCGTGGTGACATGGAAGCTCCACCTGCCGGTGGCGGCCCGCTTCCTCGACATCCAGGGTGCAGGTTCCCTCGTCGAACCGCTTCACGATTCCCTGGTAGATAACGGTCAGCTTACCGGAGCTAACAGTAGCTTCGAGTTTCCGGCGGTTGTCCTTGAAGACGCGCCCAAAATCCGTCCCGCGGTGTACGAGCGTTACGCGGTTTTGCTCCGCCAGCGTGAGTGCCGCCTCGACGGCGCTATTTCCGCCACCCACTACGACGATGTCCTCATCCCGATAATGTTTCGGGCTGTATAGCCGGTGGTAGACCTGTTCCCGCTCCTCGCCGGGTACCCCCAGCCGGCGCGCATTACCGCGCTGGCCGGTGGCCAGCACCACCCGCCGGGTGAGGTAGCGGTTCTGTGACGTCCTCGCCTCAAAAGTGCCGTCATTCTGCTTGCGAAGGCTCTCTACGCCCTCGCCCGTCCGGACATCCAAGGCGTTTTCGCGGATGATCTGGTGCCAGCGAGCCAGCAGATCCTCTTTGCTTGCACCATCGAGCCACAACTTGCCGCGCGGCGGCCGGCTGTCGGGCTCGGCATAGACCCACTTGCCTTCCGGGAAGTCCTCGATGGTATTAGCGATCTTGTTCTTTTCCAGTACCAGTACCCGCAGACCCAAGTCCTGGGCGACCAGGGCGGCGTTCAAACCTGCCGCGCCGGAGCCGATCACAACAATGTCAAAAATATTTGGGTTCGTTCCTCTCGCGTCCGGCTTGGCTGCGATATGGGCGGCGACATCGTTTCCCTGTTCCATCGCCAGCTTCACCACCGGCGCCCCGGCAAGGTCTCCAATGATATAGAGACCGGCTATATTGCTCTCGAAGTTAGCGCGCAGCACAGGCCGGCGCGTGGGCATGTTCGAGCTTTCGAATACCCCGTGGAGAAATTGGAAAAATCGGTTCACGCTCCTCCTTGGTGCTCGCGTCGCCCCACCACATTGTAAAATTCGCCGGTAAAGATGTGCTGGCGAGCAAGAGACCTCGGTACGATTGATAACGATCGGCATGCCGCCCGATGGACTAAATGGCAGCGGTCGGCAGTATTGTGAGGATAGAGGCGAGTGTGTCGTTTTTCTACGGAGAGGAACCGGAGGACCTCATCACCATTGTCGTGAGTTCCGCGCGAAGTCAGACTTCGGGCCCGTGCGCACGTTCTTCTTGCAGTTTTGGAAAATTGGCAGATAATACCAGTTTAAACGTTACGGGGATCGGGACCCGCTGCAGCCCGCCGAGCTCTTGGAACTTCAGGTGCTGAGTCTGTGGTCATGAATGGAACGCATCGCTGGGGTGGACGCCCTGCCGGGGTACTTCTCGGCTTGTTCGCCCTCGCCGCTCCGGGCCTCAAAGCCCAGACGGTGATGCAAGGGTCCGGCCCGGGCGACCTGGTCCGCATCTTTAATACCGACGCCGCCGTTCTCGAGGCCCAGGACGTCCGCAAAGATCTGCCTTGCACCGTCACTCCCGTCCTCAAGCCGGTCTTGGGTTTCGATCTCCGTTTTCATGCGGGCTATGAAGTCAGCATCCCTTTAAAGGACCTGTCCGGCTCCGAAGATCTGCTGACGATGATCTTTCGCGTAACGCCCGAGAGTCACAAGGACGAGCCGGTATATTTCTCGCAACGCTTGAGTGTCCCGGCCATCGAGGAAAATGCCAAGGGGAATGCTTACTTCCAGGGCGCCTTCGACGTGGGCGAAGGCAATTATCATGTGGATTTCCTGATGCGCGACCGCAGCGAGCGTGTGTGCTCTTTCTTTTGGGACGCACAAGCCGAGCTGCCGCCCAAGGACAGTCAACTGGTCCTGATGATGGCCCCGAATACGATCCAGGCGGCGGAACGCGAGCCGTTCAAGGATGAACCACCGGTTGAGCGCGAGCAGACCTCAGGCCCCCTCAACGTCAAGGTGATCGTCAATTTCGCCCCTCAAAATTCGCGTTCGGCGACCCTGCAGCCGCTCGATACCAACGCCCTGATCTCGATCCTGCGCAGCGTCGCGCGCGAGCCGCGCATCCGCAAGTTTTCGATTGTCGCCTTCAACATGCAGGAACAGCGCGTGGTGTATCGCCAGGAAAATACCGACCAGATCAACTTCCCCGCCCTGGGCGAAGCCTTGAACTCGCTCAACCTCGGAACTGTCGACCTGAAGCGGCTGGGCCAGAAACACGGTGAGACGGAATTTCTGGCGGATCTGCTCAACCAGGAAATGAACAGTTCCAAGGGCCACCCGGACGCTGTGATCTTCGCCGGCCCGAAGGTGATGCTCGACGACAGCCTGCCGCAGGATTCGCTCACGCACCTGGCGGACGTCGATTATCCCGTCTTCTACATGAACTTCAACCTGAATCCGCAGGCCAACCCCTGGCGCGACGCGATTGGCAACACGGTCAAACACCTGAAAGGGTATGAGTACACGATTTCCCGGCCGCGCGACGTCTGGTACGCCTGGACGGAAATCATGTCCCGGATCGTCAAGATCCGGTTGGGCAAGTCGAACCCTGGCAGCTCACAATAGGCGGTTTGCTCCCAAGTTGTCGCTTTTTGCTCCAAATTCCCCGTAATCAGTTACGGTCGGGCGGCGTATAGTAGGATGAGTGAGCTTTCGGCCCATGATGCGCGCCCTTTCATCCTTTGGAATCATCGCGCCAGCCGCGTTTCTGCTTTGTGCCCCGGCCCTGCATGCCCAGCGTTTCGGCAATCCGGACGTACTGGCGCCGGATTTTCCTAGCCCGGAATCGGTGGTCGAGAGGATGCTCGAAGCCGCGCACCTCAAGCCGGGCGAGACCCTGTACGATCTGGGCAGCGGCGAAGGGCGCATCATCATCATGGCGGCGCGGAAGTTCAAGGCCAAAGCCGTGGGCGTCGAGCTGGAAGCGGGTTTGTGCAAAATCGCCGCGGCGCGGGTGAAAGCTCTGGGTCTCGAGGACCGGGTCCGAATTATCCACGGCAACCTTTTGAAGGTGGATCTGCGGCCCGCGGACGTGGTCACGATTTACCTGCTGACCGCCTCCAATGAGCTGCTGCGACCCAATCTCGAACGCGATCTGAAGCCCGGCGCCCGCGTCGTATCGCACGATTTCGAGATCCGTGGATGGAAACCGTCAGCGGTCGAGAAACTCGAAGCCGAGGGCAGGCCGCGCACGATCTATGTGTACGAGATGGGTCCCAAGAAGTAGCAGGGGCCTCCACGCATCGCAAAAGCGCGTCAATCTAATCTGGACATCGTGGAAAGGCCGCAGGGGCCACGTGCGTTTGCGAGGACCTGCGGCTCTTACTCAATCAATCCGCCCGCAACGCCTGTAATGGCGAAATCGAACTCGCCCGGAACGCCGGAATCAGGGCGGCTGTCAGTGCGGAACAACCAAGAACTAAAATCGCTGAAGCAATAATTATCGGATCGTAATGATTGATTCCATAAAGCTGGTTTCCAAGGAACCGCCCCGCCGCCAGCGCCAACGGCATGCCCAACAGCAGTCCAAATGAAACCAGCGCCAGCGCGCCACGCAGAATCAATGCGAAAACGTCGCTGCGATCCGCACCCAGCGCCATGCGCACGCCGATCTCGTTTGTGCGGCTGCCAACGTTGTAGGCTATGACGCCGTAGACTCCGACCGAGGCCAGAAGGAGCGCCAGGGCTCCGAAAAGAGAGGTGAGCCGTGCAATCAGCCGCTGCTGGCGGAACTGGCCGGCTACTTGCTCTTTTAGCGTGCGCATGGAAAGAATCGGCAGATTTGGATCCACCGACCCCATGGCGTCTTGCAGCCGCCCAAAGGATACGCCGGCTCCAGGCCTGGTCACAATGATAATGTCGCGCAGGAAATGCGAGCTGGGGCTGACTTCAATTGATGGGCCCTTAGGCGAAAAATCGTGCTGCTGTTCGGGCAGAAAAAAGAACGGCCCAATTGGCTTATCCAGCGCAAAAGTTAGATAGCGGGCGTCTTTGGCGATGCCCACGATCTCGTAGAGGCGCGCACCTATTCCATCGCGTCCGAAATATTTTCCGATGGGATCTTCATTCTTGAAAAACTTCCGGGCAAAAGCTTGATTGACGACTGCCACGTGGCGTGAAGTCGACGTATCCTGTTCGGTAATGCCGCGCCCTTTAAGAATCGGGTTACCGGAGACACCAAGGTATCCCGCAGTCACTCGGTTCCAGAAAACAAAGTTATCGTCGTTGGGCCCGGGAGTCGGATGTCCATCCACCGCAACCTCGGCGCCCCACGCGTTTCCGCCTAACGGTGAGTATGTACAAAGAGCCACCGCCGATACGCCTGGAATGCCTGAGAGTGAATCATGAATGCGCCTGTAAAGCGTTGGGAGTTGCTGTAGCCCATAACCGGCTAGCGTTGGGTCATAGTTCACCACGATTCGGCGATCCTGCTCGAATCCGAAATCCTGATTTTCGAGATTGTGCAGGGCGGCCGTGAGCAGTCCCGACGCGGATAACAAAACAAGGGAGAGTGCAGCCTGGAAAACTACCAGTGTCTTCCGCGGGAGCGAGCCAGTGCGGGCCGTAGAGCGACTGGCGCCGCGAAGGGCCTCAATCGGATCTACACGTGCCGCCATCCATGCGGGAGCAATGCCGAAGGCAATTCCTGTGATGAGCGACACGCCGAATGCAAACAACAGCACCGGCATGGAAGGCGACGCGTCGATGGGTATGCCTGCCAAGCCGTTAACCGGAGGGAATGCAAAATGCAGAATAGAGCGCGTGCCTGCAAATGCGGTAATCACGCCTGCCGCGCCACCCAATAGCGAGAGCAAAATGCTTTCGGTGAGGGCTTGCCTTACCAGTCTGAATGCTTGCGCCCCGAGCGCCATGTTCAACGAGGTCTGGCGCCGCCGCTCCATGCCGCGCAGGAGCATGAGATTGGCCACGTTGGCAGAAACTATGAGGAGCACAAATGCTGAAACCATCATCAGAATTTGAAGCCAGCGCTCGTATTGCTCGCGCATCCTGGTAATGCCGCCGCCTCCTGGGCCCAGGAACAGGGTCTGCTCGGGAAATCTCGCGCGATCATTGGCGCTCATTTCACCCCAGTGCGAGCGCAGCCACTGCTTGAGCTCCACGCGCATTTCAGCCTCTAGCGATGCGCGGTTGGCGCCTGGCTGGATGCGGCCAATCAAGTCCAGCCAGTGGGTGTCGGGTTTGTTTATATCGTCACCCTCGGTGGTTAACGGCAGAAAGAAATCCGGTGGCGTGGCGCGCAGAGTGTCGCCAAAGAAACTCGGCGGAGTGATTCCTACGACAGTAAATGGCTTGTCATTCAGATTGAAGACGCTGCCAACAACGGAGGGATCCAATCCATACTTTTGTTGCCATAAGCGATAACTCATCACGACAACCGGTGCAGCTCCGGTTCGATCATCGCTAACCGTAAGCAGCCGACCCGCATACGCTTTGATGCCGAACATGCTGAAGTAATTGCCTGAGACGAGTTCGCCCGGATAGCCTTGGGCCGGCTCCGAGCCACCTGCGCGCCGGACACCAAACAGATTCCCGCCGGCCTGGAATGCCGCTAGTTCCGCAAAGCCTTTGGTGTTGTCTCTGAAGTATTTGTACAAATCGTACGAGACAAGAGAAAACTCTTTCTCCTGGCTGTACCCGCCCCAGTAGCAGCAACGCGATTCCTTGCCGAGACGATACAATTCTTCCGGATTCGCCACAGCCAGCGACTTCAATATTACGGCGTGCACTAAAGTAAAAATAGAAGTAGTCGCACCGATGCCCAGGGCCAGCGTGATGACCGTTGTGAGGGTGAACGCCGGGGATTTTCGCAGACGCCGCAAGGCGTGCCGCGTGTCCTGCAGCAGCGTTTCCAGAAGCGGCAGGCCGTGCTGCTCGCGATATTCTTCCTTGACGCTTTCGACCGCGCCGAACTTCAGCACGGCTTGGCGGCGCGCCTCAGCCGGTGACAAGCCCGCCCTGATGTTCTCCGCAGTTTGCAGAGCCAGGTGTTCCGCGACCTCTTCGCTCAATCTCTCCTCATTCCGCCGCCGCATCGCCGTGGCGGCCAGCCGCTTGAGAAACCGCCGCAGTCCTCTCATTTCAGATCCTCCGCTTTGGCCGTGAAGAAGCGGCCGATGATGGCCGCGGTCTGTTCCCAATCGCGAGTCTCGGCCTGCAGCTGTTTGCGGCCGTGGCGTGTCAGCCGGTAGAAGCGAGCTTTGCGGTTATTTTCCGAGGCGCCCCACGCGGACGCTATCGCTCCTTCCTGCTCCAGTTTCAGCAGTACGGGATAAAGAGTGCCTTGATTCACGGCAAGCAGGTCTCCGCTGATCTGCTCGATGCGGCGAGCGATCCCGTAGCCGTGCAGCGGTCCCAACACATCAAGAGTCTTCAGCACCATCAAAGCCAGGGTGCCCTGCCGGACGTCGGTTTTTTGCGACATAAGACTGTTCTGTTGGTTTCCAACAGATAGCATGGCACAGGTCGTGTGGGAAAGCAACAGGGACGGTGGATCCAAAGTGCAACCGTGGCTTGGAAGGCGGCAACCGCCAGCAATGGAGCAACAAGGTGAGCCGCAGGTCCCGCAAATGCGGCTCGGCTCTGCGCCACGGTCATGCCTGAAGAACAGAGGAATCTGAGCGCTATCTGCGCTTCAATTCTTCCGGAAAAACGGCGTAGCCGTCAGGGGGCGGGTAGAGGGAGTGCAGCAGTTCGAGGCGCTTTCGCAAGTAGCGGCTGGGCATCTGGCGGGGGCCGGTTTCCACGTCGATATCGCAACAGATTCCGTGCAGATAGAGTGTCAGGGTGTCTTCGAACGATTGCACGGCGTACTCGCGAAAGAGCTTGGTCTCGCGGCGGATATTGGTCTGGCGGCGCAGCAGGCCCTGTTTCAGGTGCCAGCTTTTTTCATCCACCTCGCCATGGACTTCGCTGCTTAACTCTTCGCGCAGCACGCGGAAGAAGCTTTCCTGCGTCTCCGGCGGCCAGTCCCGCGCGGTGAGCGACGCGACGGCGTTATAGAAGCAGTAGTGATAATCGGAAACTTCCTCGTCCTTAATGGCGAATACCAGCGTGGCGGCATCGCCGGTGATGTAGCGCGAAGCTACCATGTGGCGATTCTCGTGCGGTTTTTCGTAGGCCACCGCGTCGCCTTCTTTGCCGTTGCCTTTGGCCAAATACGGAACGAGAATCACGCCCACTTGAGGGAGCGCCTCGCAGATGGCGGGCGGGAGCGCAGAGATCGGGTCGTCGAGATATTGCTTGAGATCCTCTTCGGCCACCGGCATGGCGGTGAAGTACGCGAACTTGCCGCCAAGCGGGACCATCTCCGCGCGAAAGCGGAGAGCCATCTCTTCGACGGTGAGTTTGGAATGATCGGTTTCCGTGGAGGGCATTCCTGAACCGATTGTAACAAACGCGTTGCGAAGGGCTTGGTAGCGAACTAGAGAGGGTCAAAGACGTTCAACGCCGAGACGCGGAGGCGCCGAGGAAGTCGAGAAAAAGGGTGTCCGCCGATATGATTGAGATTCCCTTAACTGTTAACGCCAACGAGAGCCTAAAAAGAACAGGATTTTCTCTGCGCCTCCGCGGGAGCTGCGGTGCGGCGTTGAACGGCTCGATGCGCCGCCTTGCTAGACTGCAATTGAGTGGCCCATGAAATCCTGATTTCGGCCGGAGAAGCGTCGAGCGACCGCTATGCGGCCATGCTGGTGGAAGAACTGCGGCGGATTTGGCCGGATGCGCGGTTTTTCGGATGCGCCGGGCCAAGGATGAGGGCGGCGGGAGTCGCGCCGGTGATAGAGGCCGAGAGCCTGGCGGTGGTGGGACTGGTGGAAGTGATTGCGCACCTGCCGGGCATCTGGCGTCAGTATCGAAAGCTGGTTAGCGCGGCGCAGACGAGCCGGCCAAGCCTGGCCATCCTGACTGATTCGCCCGATTTTCACCTGCGTTTGGCGCGGCGGCTCAAAGCGCTTGGCGTACCGGTGGTTTACCTGGTGGCGCCGCAGGTGTGGGCGTGGCGAAAGGGCCGGATTCCGCTGATGCGGCGGACGATCGACCGGCTGCTGTGCATTTTCCCCTTTGAGGAGGCGTTTTTCCGCAAGAACGGCATTGCGGCGGAATACATCGGACACCCGCTGGCGGGGCAGGTGCGGCCGACGCTCGAGAAATCCGAGTTTTTCAGGAAACACAGATTAGCGCCGGGCCGTCAATTAGTTACGGTACTCCCGGGAAGCCGGAAGGGCGAAGCCGCGCGGCACTTGCCGGCGCTGGTGGATGCTGTCGAGCGAATTTACAGGCAGCGGGCCACGCATTTTTTGTTGCCGGCCTCGGAGACGACTGGCGCCGCCTATTTCAAGGAACGGATCGGCGGGGCGCCCATCCAAGTGATTGAGGGTGAAACCTGGGAAGCGATTGCGCATGCCGATTTAGCGCTGGCGGCCAGCGGCACGGTCACGATTGAAGCGGCGCTGGCCGGGACGCCCATGATCACTTTTTACAAGGTAAACGCGGTGAGCTGGCTTTTGGGACGTCTCCTGGTTCGAGTGCCTTTTTATTCGATGGTCAACCTGGTGGCGGAACGGGCCATCGTGCCCGAACTGATGCAGAACCGGATGACGGGCAAAGAAATTGCCGCCAATGCGTTGTGGCTGTTGCAGGATGAGGCCATGCGCCATCGCATGCGCCAGGACTTGGCGGAAGTGGCGGGGCGCCTGGCCGGAGATGGGCGGGCTATGGCCAAAGCCGCCGCGCTGGTGGAAGAATTAATGGAAGGACATGCAGCACATGTTTCGTAAAGTCTGGATCATGGCGGCGTGGATCATGGTGGCGCTTGGAGCGGCCGCTACGACTGCGCCGGCTCAGGAGCGCCGCTCCCGCATTGACGTGGAACATTACATTATCAACGCCGAGATCAATGAGAACACGCAGACCCTGACAGCCAAGACCGGGGTGCGCTTTGTGCCGCTCGAGGACAATGTCACCTCGGCGACTTTCGAGCTAAACAATGCGCTGAACGTGGCGCGCGTGACCGACGATGGCGGACGGCAGGTGCCGGCGTCGCGCTCGCAGCAGGATTTCAGCGTGCGCCTGAATTTCGATCAGCCGCTCACCAAGGGCAAGGCGGTGGACGTGACTTTCGAATACGACGGGCGGCTCACGGGCAACGAGGATTCGCCGGTTTATGGGATCAAGTTCGCGGCCATCCACAACGATTACGCATACCTGATGTACCCGGCGCGCTGGTTTCCGATCAGCGGCTACACCACGGATCGCTATTCGGCGGAGATGAACATAACGGTCGCGACAGGCAATAAGGTTGTGGCGAGCGGTCTCGAGACCTCGCGCCCGAACGGCGATAAGACGGTGTATAGCTTCAAGTTCGACCAGAACTCATTTCCGGGAAGCATCGCGGTGGTGCGCGGCGAGCCGACGAAGGTGAACTCGTCGGGCGTGCTGACGAGCGTCTACTTCCGC
>DATLVQ010000293.1:0-6309 GCA_035577325.1 Bryobacteraceae bacterium
AAAGGGCCGCAACCAAGGCCTAGCGGCAGGCCGCCGATGCAAGAGCGGCCCTATAGAGCCGCGGCGATGAGGGGTTGCGTCGTTGGGGCCTGCGAGCCAGTTTCCGGCTCGAGCGTCACGGCGATTACGCCGGTGGACGCGATATCCACGGGGCCCTTGCGCACATACATTGCGGTGCCGTCGGCTTCGGACTGGAAAAGGCCCGCGGGCAACGGGGCGCCGACTTTGGGAATGATCCACATCTCATAGATTTTTCCACTTGGCGCGGGCGGCAGGTTGGAAGCGAGGAGCAGAACGCCGCGATTCGGGTTGACGAACACACGGCCCCGAGGCGGCTTGGGCGCGCCTTCGCCGAAGACTACCTGTTTCGCCGCCGGATCATTCATCAGGGCAAAGGCTTCGGTAAGACGCCCCAGCTCGACGTTGTTACGCTGCGCTTCGAGCCGGAGTTCGGTCAGCGCGCGCGCCTGATCGCGCCGGGAGTTGGCGAGCCATCCCGCAATGATCGCCATGGCTATCGTCGCTGCGATCCACTCAGGCGCCCGGAACCAGGTCCGCTTTGGTTCGACGACCAGACTTACGACCCGTTTCCGCAGCCGCGCCGGTGGCTGGGACTCCGGCGTCATTAACGCAAGCGAAGTCATCGTCTGCCTCGCGTGACGCACGCCGTCGATACACGGATCGCCCTCGCGGCCCAGGTGCTCATCCAACTCCGCGCGTTCTTCGGGCTCGAGCGCGCCCAGTGCGTAGAGTTCGTATTGGTCGCGCAGCTCGTCGCAGTTCATGCGGTCACTGCCTTCTCGCCCAGTTCCTCACGAAGGTTCTTCAACGCCGTCCGAACCCAGGTCTTGACGGTTCCCAGCGGCTGGCCCATGCGCTCGGCCATCTCGGATTGCGATAGGCCTTCGAAATACGCCAGCTCGATCACGTGCTTCTGATTTTCGTTCAACCGGTCAACGGCCTTGCGCACGCGCATTTCCCGGTCGCGGGTCAGTAGATCGCTTTCAAAGTTGACGAAGCCGGACGGATGCTCGGCGTATTCGAGATCGAGCGCGCCGCGGGCCATTTTCCCGCCTGATGAGCGGATGTAATCGATCGCCCGGTTGCGGGCCACCGCCAGCAGCCACGGGCCCAGCGCGCCGCGCGCGGCATCGAATCCCTGCGCCCGGTTCCACACGCGCAGAAAGGTTTCCTGCACCAGATCTTCCGCCACGCCGACATCGCGCACGATGCGATAGATGAGCGAAAACGCCAGCTTGCCGTAACTATCGTAGAGCTGCGCCATAGCCGCGGGTTCACGCCGCTTCAAGCGTTCGGCCAGATCGCGATCGTCCTCTTCGACGTAAATGGCGAGCAGCAGCGGCAGCAGCGTCATGCAAAAAGTTCGTGGATGACGCTGCCGTAAACCTCGGTAGGGCGCTCGGCCCGGCCATTGTGCATATAGGTGAGCGCAACATGATCCAGGCCCATCAGCCAGAGAATCGAGGCGTGGATGTCATGCACGTGGACGGGCCGCTCGGCCGCACGCAAGCCGATTTCATCGGTCGAGCCGACGTACTGGCCGCCCTTGACGCCGCCGCCGGCCATCCACATGGTGAAACCCCACGGGTTGTGATCGCGGCCGTCGCCTTTTTCGTTGAACGGCGTGCGGCCAAACTCCCCGCCCCACACCACTAGCGTTTCATCCAGCAGCCCGCGCGATTTCAGATCGGCCAGTAAACCGGCGATGGGTTTATCGGACGCGCGGCAGCGCCGGCTGTGATTCTTCTCCAGATCCGTATGGGCATCCCAGCCGCTCCCCGAGCCGGCATACAGTTCGACGAAACGCACGCCGCGCTCGACCAGGCGCCGCGCGAGCAAGCAATTCGCGCCAAACGCCGCGGTATCGGGCTCATCGATACCGTACATTTTCTTGGTGGCGTCCGATTCCTTGCTCAAATCGACGGCCTCAGGCGCGGCCGATTGCATCTGATAAGCCAGCTCGTAGGCGCCGATGCGCGCTTCGAGTTCGGTGTCGCCCGGATTCTCCCGGGAGAAGCGCTCGTTCAGCCGTTTCAGGAAATCGAGCTTGCTGCGCTGCTCCTCATCCGTCGTGCCCTGCGGCGGCTTCAAATGAAGGATGGGCGTGTCACCCTGGCGGAACTGTGTGCCCTGGTACGTTGCCGGGAGGAAACCGGAACTCCAGTTCTTCGGCCCGCCAACCGGCTCTTTGTCGTCCAGTAGGATCACGAACGACGGCAGATTGCGATTGGCCGAGCCCAAGCCATACGTTGTCCACGCGCCCATGGCGGGTCGCCCGGCGAGAATCGAGCCAGTGTTCATCTGGCAGACGGAGCCGACGTGGTTCAGCCCGTCGGCCCACACCGAGCGGACGACGGTCATGTCATCGACGTGCTCCGCAATATTCGGATACCAGTCCGATACCCAGATGCCGCTCTGGCCGTACTGCTTGAACGTACGCTTGCTCGGCATCAGCGTATTGTTCGAAGTGCCCATGGCCGTAATGGGACGGCCAAACGACGAGGGCATAGGCTGACCGGCCAGGTCCAGCAGCTTGGGCTTAGGATCGAACAGATCCACATGGCTCGGACCGCCTTCCATAAAGAGCCAGATGATGGACTTCGCTTTGGGCGTATGATGCGGCTTCCGCGGCGCCAGCGCATCGGGAAGCGTGGCCGCGAGCGCGGAATCGCCGCGGAGCATCGACGCCAGCGCGATACCGGCCAGTCCGCTGCCGGCGCGCGTAAAAAATTCGCGGCGCGAGGCGACCTGCCAGTGATGCCGCAGCTTATCTTCCATCGGATACTCCCTGCATCTTCCAGCGCTTCGTCAATTCAATTGATATACAGGAACTCATTCGAGTTCACCAGCATGTGACACAAATCCGCCAACGCGGCCTTGCGCGCGTCTTCCTGCGACAGGCGGGCGCCCAGCATAGCGCTCTGATGGTCGAGAAATGCCAGCGCTTCTTTGCGCTCGTCCGCCGTTGCCGCGCGCGCATACACAAAACGCCACGCGCGATCCACCTGCGCTTCGGGCGTCATCCCCGCATCGTTCCACACGCGCCCGGCGAGCGAGCGCGACCAGTCCAAAACCAGCTCATTATTCAGCAGCTCGAGCGCCTGCGGAGCGGTAACGGTAGCGTTCCGGCGGGGGCAGCTTTCGTGCGTATCCGGCATGTCGAAAACTTCGAACATGGGGTACCTGGTATTGCGCCTTACAAAGACATATACGCTGCGGCGTTCGGCTTCGGATGCCTCTTCGTCCTTCTTCCACCCGCCGCGGGTCTCGACGCCGGCAGGAAGCGGCGGAAAGATACCGGGTCCGCCCATTTTTAGATTGAGGCGGCCGCTGACCTCGAGGATCGAGTCGCGGATGGCCTCGCCCTCGAGTCGGTGCCGGTTGTAGCGCCACGCCAGCCGGTCCTCGGGATCGACTTTCGCGGCGTCAGGATTCGGCCGCGCCGACTCCTGATAGGTGTTCGATAGCATGATGAGCCGGTGCATCTTCTTGACGCTCCAGCCATTCTCGACGAAGGTCGCGGCCAGGTAATCGAACAGAGCCGGGTTACTGGGCCGCTCACCCATGGCGCCGAAATCGCTGGGTGTGCCGGCAATGCCGCGGCCGAAGTGATAGTGCCAGATGCGATTCACCATCACGCGCGGGGTCAGCGGATTCTCCGGAGCCGCCAACCACTCGGCCAGCGCCGTGCGCCGGCCCGTGGACACGACATCCGCGGGCGGAATGATCCGCGCCGGGGCGGGATCGAGAATTGAAAGGAACCCCGGCTCGACTTCTTCTTTGTATGCGTTGTAGACGCCCACCGCCAAGACATGAGTTTTGGGTGACTCGCGGCCGTTGTCTATCATGGCCTGCGCGATCGGTTCGGGGGCCGGCTTGATGCCGTCGAATGCGGCTAGTTGCGTCTGCAGCTCTTTCCAATGCTGTTTGGCCTCGCCTTTTAACCCGTGGGCCGCTTCCTCTTCGCTATGCTCGATCTGCGGCCGGGCTTTATAATACATCTGCCATTGAATTGGTGTGCGCTCCGCCGCGGGAGAGGTAATGGCCGCCTGGATCTCCGCCGGGAACTTGTCGAAATTCTCCTTATATAGTGCAGCCAGCTCCGGCTCCACCAGCTTATGCATTTCGCTTCGGATATCCTTCGTCTTTGCGTCCCAGGCGGCGTACTGCCGTTGGTATTCATCGCGATGCTCACCAGAGTCAAGCGCCAGATGATCCTCAATGCGCGTGTTGGCGAAGAACGCCTGCAAGCGGTAATAATCTTTCTGCAGGATGGGGTCGAACTTGTGATCGTGACAGCGGGCGCAGGCGAAAGTGAGCCCCAGGAACGTGGCGCCCACCGTATCGGTAACGTCGTTCAGGATCTCCTGGCGGCGCTCCATGAGCTTGCGCGCGTTGCTTTCATCGGGAAAGTGCCGGTTGAAGCCCGTGGCCACAAGGGCGGCCGGATCGCGCGGATATAACTCGTCACCAGCTATCTGCTCCTTCATGAACCGGTCGTAGGGTTTGTCCTGGTTGAAGGAATCGATCACGTAATCGCGGTACCGCCAGATATTGGGTCGCGTTTCATCGCTCTTAAAGCCTTCGCTGTCGGCATACCGGGCCAGATCCAGCCAGTGGCGCGCCCAGCGTTCGCCATAGCGCGGGGAGCCGAGCAGGCGGTCCACTACTTTAGCAAACGCTTCGGGCGATGCATCGCTGACGAATGCCTGCACTTCTTCGGGAGTGGGAACCAGGCCGGTGAGGTCAAGCGTGGCACGGCGAATCAGCGTCACCCGGTCCGCGGGCGCCGCCGGTGCGAGGTTCTTCTCTTCCAGTTTCGCCAGAACAAAGGCGTCGATGTCGTTCTTCACCCAGGCGCGATTTTTCGGCTTCGGTACGGCGGGCTTGACTACCTTCTGGAATGCCCACCAGCGGCGTTGCTGCGGAGTGAATTGCTTGGGCGCGTCGGCGGCGAACAGAGACGCGATCCCGGCGGCGGCCAGAGCACCCCACAAACCCGTGCGACTCATGCGTCCCTCCGGAGGACCTTAATTGTCCGCAATTATAACAAGTAGCGCGGGAACCGGCATCCTCTTGTCCCTACGCAAGCGGCGGATTCGCATAGGAAGCCGCGGGAATGCGGGCCCTTCGTTTAATTATTTGGGTTGCGCCGCCACCAGCCGGGAATCGGTTTGAAACTTCCGGAAGTTCTTATAGGTAGTGTCTTCCTGGACACGCAGCTTCTTAAAAATCCCGAGCCGCGCGGATGCCGCGACCGAAATATGTCGCGGCAGCCAGACCTCGTCGTTCACGCGCGTTTCGTCGAAGCGGATGCGCGCGCCGGGGTCCAGCCGCACCAGAAAAAGTCCCCAAGAGACGGGATGGATCACTTCAGCCTCGAGCTTCATCCAGTGATAGGACCGCTGATCGATCCAGAGTTTCCCGCGGACATGCGGAAGAATCTTAGCGTCGCGGCTCCGAGTCTGGTAACCGGAGAGCGGCGAAGCCTCGACGATCCAGACATCCCGCCCATCCACGACGTCCTGTCCAACGTTCTTGAAATCGAAAGCGTCGCCCACCTCGCGCATGGCCTGGCGCTGGCGTTCGCGGCGCTTATCGTAATCGTCGATCCGGCGCCGGCGCTGTTCCGGCGTTTCCTTCATCCTATCCGCGATACTTTTTTCCAGCTTGGCCTGCTCCTTCTTTTCCTCGGCCGCGGGCAGCGGGTGGTCGTCGCGTTCCAGTAGACGAAAATAAGGCGATCCCTCTAGCAAGGTGACGTCGTATGTTTTCACTTCTTTCGACTTCACGCGGCCTTCGGCATCGATCTGGCGCTCCTCTGTTCGCTGCAGAAAAGTGTAGTTGCGCGCCATTTTCCAGTTCTCGTCGCTGGCCGCGACGGAGCGCCGCACGATCTCGCGCGCATCCGGTGGTCCGGCCGCGAGAGTCATCGCCGAAATGAGCGCGAGCGTGACTCTCATACTCCGATCTGCGAGCACGAAGAGGGCCGAGTTTCGATTTTGGCGACGCGAGATGCATTTTTTTCTTGACATTCTTCCCGAAGCACCTTATATATGAATCACATTGCGATTTTCATGATCGCAAAATTTGATGTTTGGGAGAATCAATCGATGAAGAACGCAACCAAGAAGGCAAAAAAGAAAGCCGCCCCCAAGAAGAAAAAGTAGTTGGCGGCGTCCCGCACAGGGACCCAACGAGTTTGACTTTCAAGGCCCCGATTTTTCGGGGCCTTTTTATTTGGCGCCCCGATTTTCGGGGCGTTTTCATTTTGAGGCCTCGGTAGTT
>DATLVQ010000294.1:0-10898 GCA_035577325.1 Bryobacteraceae bacterium
GCAAGATGCATTCCTGCCCTATGTGGAACGCGGCGACATCATTCTCATCGGCGCCACCACCGAGAATCCCTCGTTCGAAGTGATCTCGGCGCTCCTCTCGCGCTCGAAGGTCTACGCCCTGCGCCCACTCACCACCGAAGAAATCGTGGGCCTGCTGAAGCGCGCGCTGACGGATAAAGAACGCGGTCTGGGCGATCTGGAAATCGAGGCGCCGGATGAATTGCTCGAGCAGATCGCGGTGATGGCCGGCGGCGACGCGCGCTCCGCCTATAACACGCTCGAAGCCGCCGTCGCGGCGTCACCCGACAAGCGTCTCTCGCGCCAGTCCGTCGAAGATGCCATGCAGCGCAAAGTGCTGCTCTACGACAAATCCGGCGAAGAGCATTTCAATGTCATCTCGGCGCTGCATAAATCGGTGCGCTCGAGCGATCCCGATGCCGCGCTCTACTGGCTGGCCCGCATGCTCGAGGCGGGCGAAGACCGTATGTACGTCGCGCGGCGGCTGGTCCGCATGGCCATCGAAGACATCGGCCTGGCCGATCCGCGCGCGCTCGAGCAAACCATCGCCGCGCAGCAGGCGGTACATTTTCTCGGCATTCCCGAAGGCGATCTGGCGCTGGCGCAGGCGGCCATCTATCTCGCGATGGCGCCCAAGTCCGATGCCGCGTACAAAGCGCTCGATGTCGCACTGGCCGACGTGGCGACCACGACCGCCGAGCCCGTGCCGCTCCACCTGCGGAACGCTCCCACGCCGCTCATGAAGCAGTTCGGTTATAGCGCCGGCTACCAGCACGCGCACAAGTTCGACGACGCGATCACGGATATGGAATGCCTCCCGCCATCGCTTGCCGGTCGCCGCTACTACTTTCCCACCGACCGCGGCATGGAGAAGCGTATTGCGGAGCGGCTGGAAGAAATCCGCCAGGCAAAAAAGAAGTAAGCGAGTGGCGATTTCTAAATGAACGACGGAAAAAGCCACCGTACGGATTCTGTTATGACAGCTGCCGATGGGGACCTGAAGGAGCGCCCTGCCACAACTATTGGAAAGCTGAAAACAGCCCGCCGAAAAGTGAATGCTTCTTGACGGCGCACGTCCGGCCGGTGAGTTTCTCGGCGAGCTCGGCGATGGATTTTCCGACCTTAGTCCCCGACGGGATGGGTTTGCCTTCCATCAGCGCCTTCTGCACGCTTTCGAAATCGCTGGGGAGGTGCTGATAGATTTCGAGGTCGAGCGCCGCTTCAATGGATTCGCTGCTCAGGCCAATGTCGGTGTTGTAACGGTTCACAATCAGCTTGATCTTGGAGCGGCTGACGCCGCGGTGTTCCAGGTACGCGAGCGTGTTCTGTGTGGCGTGCACCGCCGGCAGTTCATTCGTCGTAACCAGGATCAGCTCGTCGCATAGCTTCGCCAGTGATAACCCCCACTCGCCATGCGGAGCTGGAATGTCCAGGATCACAAATTCGTAAAGCTGCCGCCAGAAGCGAACTATGGCGGCCACGTCCTCGGCCTCGTAGACCAGGTCGGCGGGAGTTTCGGGCGACAGCAGGACATCGACACCGTGGCAGGGCATTACCATGCCGCGCCAAAGGGCCTCATCCATCCGGCTCGCATTGGCAAGCGCGTGGACAAAACTGTAAGTCGAATTCAGCTTCAGCAGAAACGCGATGGTTCCCGTGAGGGGATCGAGATCCCCCAGCAGTACTTTGCGGAAATTGAGCGCCTGTAGCTGGAAGGCCAGATTACAGGCGAGAGTGGTGTTGCCGCACCCCGATTTGCCGCGCATTAGGCAATAGACCTCGCCGCCAGGATGAGCTTGCGCCATGGCGGCCTGCGCTCGCTTGGCCAGGCGATCGAGCGCCATCCGCAACTGCTCGGCAGTGAGTGGTGGGTAAAGAAATTCGGCCGCGCCCTGGCGCAGACAGCGAAGAATCAGGTCGGCATCGTTGCCGGAGTGGAGCGCCACCACCGGGATGCCCAGTTCCCGCAAAGCGTGGACTAAGCCCAGGCCCAGCTCGCTATCGGTGCCGACGTCGACGAAACAAATCGTCACCGCATGCCCGCTCGTCAGATCGCGCAGCGCCGCGCGATCTACATATCGGGGCGATTCGACAACCGCCTCGGGCTCCCCCATGGCACGCCAGGTGGCAATGAGACGGTGCGACAGATCGGCGTTCGGGCAGATCAGCAGAGGCTTCCAGGTAATGGCGCCTATACCATTGGCAGGCATATGTTTTTCGTTCAGGGCGTGCCTCTCGTCCGTGGTACCGCAACTCCATCACTTCTATCGGTTCAAGTGGAGAAAACCTTGAGAGTACTGGCCGTGTCGGCGAACTACAGATTCGTACCCCAACCATGAACTATTTCGCGGGCAGGAGCGCTAGCTTGAAGAAAATGGTGGTGATTTGTGATACCCAGCCGGTTGCCATTGAAGGCCTGCGCGCCTTATTGGCACAGCACCAGGATCTGGCGGTGGCTGGGGAAGCGACTTCCCTGATGGCCGGCATGGAGCTGGTTCGAAATCTCTCGCCCACGCTGCTGGTGGTGGACAAGAGTTTCGGATTGCAGCCTGTAATCGACTGGGTTGGCAACGTCCACTCAAACGGCCGTAGTACTGCCGCAGTCGTGTGGGGCCATTCCATCAATGAAGCCGAGGCCCTCCGTATGGTGCAAGCGGGCGCTCAAGGGGTGATCCGCAAGACCGCTCCCCTGCAGTCCTTATTAGATTGCCTGAAGATGGCGGCTGCCGGAAACACCTGGATGGACGATCTCGTGTTCCAGAACTCCGAGAAACCAAACGGCTCCGGCCGGTCCAATCTCACCATGCGCGAGCAACAAGTAGCGGAACTGGTCGAGCAGGGCCTCAAAAATAAGGAGATCGCCCGTAGTCTCGGAATCTGCCCGGGTACGGTCAAAATCCACCTGAAGCACATCTTCGAAAAGACCGGTGTTCGCGGCCGCTATGGTCTGGCACTCTCAGGATTGAAGGAGCGCGGTTACCTGCCGGCCGCGCGCTGCAACTGAGCCGCTGAAATGCCGTGCTTTCGCTCGGCCATGCCGGTGCTCGTGTTATCTTGAACGCAGAGTGAAAATTCTGCGTGGGGCGCCGCTTCTTCTATCCTTTGTTTCCATCATCTTCGCCCAGTCCCCGGTTCTGAAAGTTCTAGGCGATGAACTGGATCGTAACTATAGCATTCTAAAAGAAAAAGCCGATCCGCCACCGTATTTCATCAGCTACGAGATCACGGAGAACGAATTCCATACCTTAAGTGCTACCTTAGGGGCGCTCACCTCCAAGAACAGTGGCCGCACGCGGCACCTGGATGTCTCGCTGCGTACCGGCAGCTCAAAGCTCGACAACTATCATCGGGTTCGGGGTGAACACGCTCAGTTCACTTCAGGCTCGCAAATCAGCGCGGACGATGTTTCCGCCGCGATTAAGCAGCAAGTCTGGATTGAAACCGACCGGGCGTACCGGGCCGCTGCCGAACGCCTGATCAAGATTCGCAGCAACCAACAGGTGAAAGTTGCGGCGGAAGACCCGTCGGATGATTTCTCGACCGAGCCGCCGTCGACATATAGCGCCACTCCACCCGCGCTCCACGTGGCGGTGGATCAGTGGTCGGAGCGGTTGCGGCGGCTTTCCCGTGATTTCCAACGCTTCCCTGAGGTACTCACCTCCAGCGTCACACTGGTGGCGCAGCGGGAAATCAGATACTTCGTCGATACCGAGGGCAGCCGGGTTGAGCACGGCCGGAATTTCGTGCGCTTGTCGATAGCCGCCGAAGCGCGCGCCGAAGATGGCATGAACCTGGGCACTACGGCGGCATTCGACGCGGCCGACCCGTCCGCGCTGCCTGGCGACGAAGTGATACTTACCGCGATCGGCCGCGTAGGCGGCGATTTGACCGGTTTGCTCCACGCTCCCGTTGTCGAACCCTTCCTCGGCCCGGCCATCTTCTCCGGCCGCGCCGCCGGCGTGTTTTTCCACGAGATATTCGGGCACCGGATCGAGGGTCACCGCCAAAAAGACGAAACCGAAGGCCAGACGTTCACGAAAAGCCTTGGCGCGAGCGTGCTGCCGGACTTTCTCTCGGTCGTGTTCGATCCCGGTTTGCGTAAGTGGCAGGGCGTCGACCTGAACGGCTGGTACACTTACGACGACGAAGGCGTTGCCGGTCAGCGCGTCAGCTCAGTCGACCACGGTATTCTCAAGTCGTTTCTGATGTCGCGTTCCCCAATCAAGGGATTCGATCATTCGAACGGCCACGGCCGCCGCCAGCCTGGCCTGGAAGTGGTTTCACGCCAGTCGAACCTGGTTGTCGAGTCTACAAAAACGGTTCCCGAGGCGAAACTCCGCGAAATGCTGCTGGCCGAAGTCGGGCGGCAGAAAAAGCCCTATGGCCTGTACTTCCAGGACGTGACTGGTGGATTCACCACCACCGCACGGGCTGGCCCGCAGGCTTTTAAAGTGATGCCGGTCGTGGTGTATCGCGTGTACGCCGACGGGCGGCCTGACGAACTCGTCCGCGGCGCCGACATCGTGGGCACGCCCCTGGCAAGCTTTGCCAAGATCCTGGCCACATCGGACCGGCCCGAAGTTTTCAACGGTTACTGCGGCGCGGAATCGGGCACGGTTCCGGTTTCCGCCATCTCACCGGCCATTCTGGTTTCGGAAATCGAGATCGAGAAAAAAGACAAATCGCAGGACAAGCCTCCTTTGCTGCCATTCCCGAAAGATGCGGAGGCGGCACAGTGAGAACCGGCAGAATCGCGGCGGTAACAACAGTCCTGTTGCTCCTGCTTGGGCGCGCATTCGCCGCGGACCCCTCGAGTGTGGTCCTCAAGGCCATGCGCGATGAGCTGCAACACTCGCACGCACTGGACTCGGTCCATCTCGAAAAGCCCTATTTCATTTCCTATTCGATTGAAGATGGTGAAGCCTTCGGCGCGGTAGCCAGTCTGGGTGGATTGTTGGGCTCAACGGACACAGCCTTCCGAGTGCCTCGCATTCAAGTACGCGTGGGCGACTATCAGTTTGACAACACTAACTACATCGGCAGCGGGCTGAATTTCGGCAGCCGGTACGATATCGACCGCTTTCCCATTGAGAATTCGTATCCGGTCCTGCGTCGTTATCTCTGGCTGGCGACCGACCAGGTGTACAAGTCCTCCGTCGAGTCGCTGGCGCGTAAGCGCGCCGCGCTGAAGAACATGTCTTCGCCGGGCGATCCGCTGGCGGACTTCGCGCGCGCCGCGCCCGTGCATGTTATCGAGGAACTCCATAAGGGCATGCTCGACCGCACGGCATGGCTCGCTCGCGTACGATCACTCTCCGCCATATTTACCGGGTTTCCGGAGGTGGTAAGCTCCAACGTCGAAATCCAGGCCGTCAAGAGTGTCCGCAGCCTTGTGAATTCGGAGGGAACGGAAGTACGCACGGCCGAGGACGTGATCTACGTGCGCACGCGCGCCGTGGGCCAGGCGCCCGACGGCATGTACGTGCGCGACGCGAGCACGATCCACTCGCTGGACTTCGAACGTGGCGTTAACGAAGCCGATCTGAACCGCGAAGTGCGAGCGGTGGCAGAGAACGTTGCCGCCCTAAGCCATGCGCCGTTGGGTGACACGTACAACGGGCCAGTTCTTTTCGAAGGCGCGGCGGCGGCCCAACTCTTTGCCGAACTGCTGGCCAGGAACCTGGTGCTGGCGCGCCGGCCGGTGAGCGAGCCTGGCCGTCCCAACACGGCGCCCACTAGTGAATTCGAGGGCCGCAAAGAAGCCCGTGTCCTGCCGGAGTGGATCGACGTGGTCGATGACCCTACGCAAAAAGAGTGGCATGGCCGCCGGCTGTTCGGATCCTACCGCGTGGATCTGGAAGGCGTGGAAGCTCACCCGCTCGCCCTCGTGCAAAAAGGCATCCTGAAGGATTTTCTGCTGACTCGCCAGCCCGTTACCGGCTTCACGGCTTCTAACGGCCGCGCGCGGCTGCCCGGTGCATTCGGCGCCAACATGGCGGGCGTGAGCAATCTCTTCGTGCGGGCGGATAAAGTGGTTCCGGTGGCGGCCCTCAGGAAACAGATGATCGAAATCTGTAAAGCGCGCTCTCAGCCCTATGGAATCGTTGTCAGAAAGCTGGACTTCCCATCGTCGGGCTCCGTGGACGAGGTGCGCCGGCTGCTGGCGGCAAATGCCCGGGATGGCGGCGGCTCGCACCCGTTCAGCGTGCCGGTCCTGATCTACAAGGTCTATGCCGACGGCAAAGAAGAGTTGGTCCGCGGCGTGCGGTTCCGTGACATCAACGCGCGCTCGCTGCGCGACATCCGCGCCGCCGGCAATGACACCAACGTTTTCGATTACCTCGATAACGGCGCTCCCCTGGCTTTAATCGGCGCCGGGAGTTACGTGGCCGAGACGTCCGTTATCGCGCCATCGGTGCTGGTGGACGATCTGGAAATCCGCAAACTCGACGACGAGCTCCCCAAGATGCCGCTGGTGCCATCGCCATTGCTTGCGGGCCGCTGACGATGGCGTAATCTGGTTTCTAAGACCATGCGCATCCTCAGCCGCTACGTGTTTCGCGAGATCGTCTCCAGCGCGTTGCTCGGCACGCTGCTGGCGACCTTCGTGATCTTCCTGCGCGGCGTCGACAAGTATTTCGAACTGCTGGTGCGCAGCTCCGCTAAAACAGGCACCGTGCTCTGGTTGTTCGCGCTGGCCCTGCCGCCCGTCCTGCCGCTTACCGTTCCATTTGGTGTCCTGGTAGGAATTCTCATCGGCTTGGGGCGCCTCTCGACCGATGGCGAGATTACAGCCATGCGCGCCGCCGGCGTTTCCAGCCGTGCCGTCATTCCGCCGGTCCTGACGTTTGCCTTGTTGGCGACCATTCTCACGGCCACAGCGTCGTTATGGTTGACGCCGCGCGCCATCCGCCAAAGCGTGAAAATCCTGAACAAGCTCGAGGCCGAGCAGTTGACTGCCGACATCCAGCCGCGCGTTTTCGAAGAGCAATTCCCGAACACAATTCTCTACGTGGGCGATGTGCGTCCCGGGCCAGTAGCGGTTTGGAAGAACGTCTTCCTCGCCGATTTGACGCCACCCGAAGAGCGGAGTATCGGAATGCGCGACAAAGCGCAGGGCCCGCGCATCACCGTCGCCACGGAAGCCATCGCCGTCCCCGATCTGCCCCACAACCGCATTCAGTTATCGTTGCGCGACGCCAGCACGCATGAGGTGAACAAGGAAGGCATCGCGGACGATAGCTTCTATCCGACCGGCGAACAAGTGCTGGACGCCGCGCCACCCAAACCGCTCGCCGTGCAGCCCTTCCCGGAGATGAATACAGGCGAACTGAAGGGCTACTCCCGCACCGGAGCGAACTGGATCGAGGCGCGCATCGAGCTGCATCGCCGCTTGTCGCTGCCGCTGGCCTGCATCATGCTATCGCTGGTCGGAATTCCGCTGGGCGTTTCGTCGCGCAAAGGCGGCAAATCCTCCGGCTATGTGACGGCGCTGTTCCTGGCCTTTTTCTGCTATCACCTGGCGTCCATCGCTCTGATTGGGATGGCGAAGCAGCACGCACTCAATGTCGAGGCGGCGGTTTGGACGCCCGACGCCGCGTTCATGATCGCCGGTTTGATTCTGATCGCGCGGCTCGAGCGGCCCGGCGACCGCGACCTGGTCGGCTCGCTGCGCGGGTGGATCACCGCCGGATATCACCGGCTCCGGCCGCGCTTCACATCGCCCGAAGTCGGCGAGAGGGGTCGTGTACGGTGGATGCCGCTGGTGCCGCAGCTACTCGACACCTACGTCCTCACCAGTTTCCTGTTCTACTTCGCCTTGCTGCTGGCGAGTTTTGTGCTGATGACCGAGGTCTACAACTTTTTTGACCTGCTGGGAGACATCATCCGCAACGGCATCGCCATGTCGCGTGTATTCACGTATTTGTTCTTTCTCACGCCTATGCTGATCTATGAAACCCTGCCCATCAGCGTGCTCGTGGCGGTGCTGGTCACCTTCGGCGTGCTCACCAAGCACAACGAGGTGACGGCTTTCAAAGCCTGCGGCATCAGCTTGCACCGCCTCGCCATTCCGGTGCTGGCTATGAGCGGCGTCTTCAGCGTGGGCCTGTTCGCGTTCGATCATTTTTACATTCCGGATGCCAACCGCAAGCAGGACGCGCTCCGCAACGAAATCAAAGGCAAGCCCGTGCAGACCTATCTGCATCCGGAGCGCAAATGGATTTTCGGCAAGGGCTCCCGCATCTACTACTACAAGTATTTCGACAATCTCGAAAGCGTCATGGGCAATGTGAGCGTTTTCGAGCTCGATCCGAAGACTTTCGATCTGCGGCGCGAAATTTCCGCCGAGCGCGCGCAATGGCAGCCCTCGCTGCGCACTTGGATCTTTCAGAGCGGCTGGGTGCGCCAGGTGCATCCCACAACTTTCACGCGATTTCAGGTGATGACCTTCGCCGAACTCGATGAGCCGCCGGACTACTTCCTCAAGGAGCTCAAGCAGGACAAGCAGATGAACTCTTATGAGCTGGAATCGTACATCGGCGATCTGCAGCAAAGCGGTTTCGATACTATTCGCCTGCGCGTGCAGCTGTACAAGAAGTTTTCCGTGCCGCTGTTCGCGCTGATCATGGCGACGATTTCGATCCCGTTCGGCTTTCTGGTGGGCAACCGCGGCGCCATGGCCGGCATCGGCGTGAGCATCGGCATCGCCATGGCGTACTGGGGCGTGGGCAAGCTGTTCGAACAGATCGGTAACGCCAACCAACTGCCGCCGGGCCTGGCCGCCTGGTCGCCGGATGTAATATTCGCGCTGGCGGGAACGTATCTGCTGCTGCGGATGAGAAGCTAGCGGCGCAGCCGAGGGAACGTCATTCGAAGAATCCATCTGCGCGGGTTGCCGTCTTCGCCGCTGGGCCACTATGTGTCGTCGGAGACTTGGTAATGTATTCCCTTCTTCGTGATGTAGAAGTAGGTTTTGAAATCTTCCTCGATGACATCCAGAGCCGGCATGCCTGGAATTTCCGTGGAGTACGGCTCTCTTTGGGAAAGGAGGAACGCCTTGGCCAGGCCGTCCCCGATCAAGCTGCGCAGAGCGTCCACGATATCGGCGCGCTCGATGGAGAGTCCCAACTTGGCGCCGTCTCTTGCGACGTCCGGGAGGATTGTCTGGTCCACGTTCTCGTAATCGTCAGAGATTTCATCCAGCACTAGCCGCCGGATGAGTTCGCTCCGGTCCATCGGCTCACCCCGCATGCTCGATCATCTCCAGAACTTCATCCGCGGTTTTCCAGTCGGGTAGGGGTACAACTTGTGGCTATTGGCCCCAGGCCATAACGCCCGTGCCAATCGCGACCGATCCGACAGCGACCGCCGCGGTCGGTGCGGCTGCTGTGAGATCGGCAACAATTAATGCAATCCCGCCGATTCTGAATCCCCAAGTCCGCAGCGTGGCCCTTCTGGTCGCCTCCTTCCGCCGTTGCTCAAGAACCTTGGCGCTGTCACAGACATCGGCACGAAACTTGTCCAGTGCCATGAGAATCCTGGTTGGATCGTGTTTATCATCGAGCGAGTGGCTGAGCATACTGGCAGACCACAATATCTGCTTCACCGCCTCCGGCGACAGCCCAGCTTTCACCAAAGCCGTCTCCTCCGATCGGAGAAATGCGGACTCAAAAAGAGCCAGGTCCCGCTTAAGATCGCCGCGCTGCGCGCGTGTTTTCTCGTCCAGACCTTTTAGATTGTCCAGGTCCCGGCGAAACTCCCGGTCATCCAGCAGTTGTTTTAGTGTGTTGCAGGCCAGTTCGCTCGCTTTTGCCAGATCGCTTTGGCTCGGCGAAGCAGACTGGCTGTTCAGTTCGACGATCCGGTTGGTGGCATCGATAACGTACTGATACTTTTCTGCAGACCAAGCCTTCGTGGAGACTGCGAGAACAACCACGGTAAGTGAGACAGCCGTGACAGGCTTCGTCATGGGTCCCTCCTTTGCTGTTAGGATTTGCTTCCAAGGGCCTCAATCCCAGGAAAGCCGGCAGTGGCTATCAACGATATCCTAAATCCCGAACCGGCCTCAACCTCCCGTTGAGAGCACCTGGTCTCACGGTCTTCGTTGCTGGCCGCACCCGAAATGTTTCATCCCGCCCGCTCGATCATCGCCAGAAACTTTTTCCGCACCGTCTCCGCTGTCGCGTGATCGGCGGCGATCACGAGAATTGTGTCGTCGCCGGCGAGCGTGCCAACAACTTCCGGCCACTCTTCGTCGTCTAGGGCCACGGCGACGGAATTGGCGTGACCGGGTGAAGTTTTGAGCACGACCAGATTTTGCGCCAGACGGACATCGAGCAGGAATTCGGAGGCTAGGGTCGCCAGGTTCGGGCCGGCTTCGGAGGGCGCAATCTGCTTGTAGCCGTCCGGCGTTTTCGCCAGGCCCAGTTCGCGGATATCGCGCGAGAGCGTCACTTGCGTGGCGGCGACGCCCTGCTTTTTGAGCTCCTGCGCCAGGTCGTCTTGCGTCGAAATGGCCTTCGCGCGGATAAGTTTGAGAATCTGCCCCTGGCGAAAACTTTTGCTCATACGCGCATCTGCACCAAGCGGGCGCGGGCGTCCACTAGCGCCTTACCAACAGCGGCGGGGCCGGTGCCACCGGGAATCTCGCGGGATTTCATGCCTTCGGCGGGATCTAGCAGGCGAACCATGGCGTCGCGAAATTCGGGCGCGAAGTCCGCTAACTGCTCGGCGGTCCAGTCCGACGGCTGCTTGCCGCGCTTGATGCTTTCAAGGACCAGTTGGCCCACGATCTGATGCGCGCGGTGAAACGGCACGCCGGAGCGGGAGAGCGCCTCAGCCAGGTCGGTGGCCACGACCCAACTTTCTTCAGCGGCCTT
>DATLVQ010000295.1:0-17251 GCA_035577325.1 Bryobacteraceae bacterium
GGGCGGCATGGTCGAACTCGTCAGCGCACCCGAACTCACCGCCGCTGTCCGCTGAGTCGTATAATCAACGTCCAATGCGTGCCATAGCTATTCTTTTGTTGTCCGCCTTTACGCTGGCCGCCGCCGATTACAAAGCCGGCATCGGCCGCATCATCATCACGCCCGAAAAACCGATCTACATGTCCGGTTACGCCGGCCGCGATCACCCCTCCGAAGGCGCGATTCACGATCTATGGGCCAAAGCGCTCGTTATCGAAGACCACAAAAGCGCGCGCGTGGTGATCGTGACAACCGATCTCATCGGCCTGCCGCGCGGTATCGCCGACGTGGTCGCTGCCCGCATCCAAAAGGATTACGGGATCGAGCGCGCGCATCTTGTGCTCAATTCTTCGCACACTCACACCGGACCGCTCGTGCAGCACAATCTCGAAACAATGTTTGATCTGAGCCCCGCGGACGCTCAGGTCGTAGCGGAATATGCCGCGAGCCTGAGCGATAAACTGGTCGCCGTCGTCGGCGCGGCGCTGAAAGATCTCGCTCCAGCCGATCTCTCGTTCGGCAATGGCCGCGCCACATTCGCCATCAACCGCCGCGAGAGCACGTCTAACGGCGTAAAAATCGGCGAGAATCCCAAAGGTCCCAGTGATCCGGACGTGCCGGTTCTCAAGGTAACCGCGCCTGATGGCAAGCTGCGCGCCGTTCTGTTCGGCTACGCCTGCCACAACACCACACTCACCGGCCAGTTCTACAAGCTCAGTGGCGATTACGCCGGCTTCGCTCAATTGGCCATCGAAAAAGCCAATCCTGGTGCGACCGCCATGTTCGTGATGCTGTGCGGCGCCGATCAGAACCCGCACCCGCGCAGCACGATCGAATTAGCCGAGCAGCACGGCGCATCGCTCGGCGCCGAAGTTGATCGCGTGCTCGGTGAAAAACTCCAGCGCGTGCGTGGTCCTGTGCGCGCCGCGTTTCAGATTGTCGATCTGAATTTCGCGCCTGTAACCCGCGAAACATTCGAATCGCGTTTGAGCGAATCAAACATCTATCGCGTGCGCCACGCGAAGGCTATGCTTAGGCTCGAGGATGACCGCAGCCCGCTCCTCCGCCGCTATCCGTACCCCGTGCAGGCCGTCCAATTCGGCAAGGACCTGACCTTTATCGCCCTCGGTGGCGAAGTGGTCGTCGATTACGTCCTGCGCATCAAGCGCGAATTCGGCGCTAAAGGAATCATCGTCGCCGGATATTCGAACGATGTCATGTCGTACATCCCTTCGCTCCGTGTGCTCAAAGAAGGTGGCTATGAGGCCAACGACAGCATGATCTACTATGGCCTGCCCGGTCACTACGATGACCAGGTCGAGGACCGCATCATGACCACGATTCGTCAGGTGCTCAAGCGCGTGGGCCGGCGAGCGGTGCACTAGAATAGATTCATGGGGATGACCACGCTGGTTTCGGTCGAAGAATACCTGCGCACAAGCTTTCCCGATGCGGATCGCGAATACATTGACGGTCGCATCGTGGAGCGAAACGTGGGAGAAGTCGATCACAGCGATTTACAGACAGCCATCGCGCATTACCTGCGGACACACTACAAAGGGCGTGTATGGGCCGGAGTCGAAGTCAGGGTCCAGGTGAAGGAGAAGCGCTTCCGGATTCCCGATGTCACTGTGATGTTAGGTTCCAAGCCAGACGAGCGGATCATTCGTAAGCCTCCAATAGTCGCAGTGGAAATTCTTTCGCCCGACGATCGCGCCGGCTATTTGGAAGAGAAAATCAACGACCATCTCGTGTTCGGCGTGCCTTATATCTGGGTAATCAACCCTGAGACGCGCTGCGCTTACATTCATACGCCAGATGGTAGCCATGAAGTGCGAGATGACGTTCTCCGCGCCGAGAGCGCCGGAATCGAAGTGCCGCTGTCCCAAATCTTCGAGTAACCACGCCTCTTATCCGGCCGCGGTAGACTGACGCAGTAAACTGAAGTGATGCGGTTGCTGGCGGCCTTGTTACTTCCGATCGTTTCTTACGCGGCCGTGGGCGGCGCGGAACTCGCCCGCAGTCTCCGTGAAGTCGAGTTGGATTCGGCCGAGTGTTATCGCGTCCACGATCTTCAGATCAACAAGGACGACGTCCACCTCTATTTCACCGATGGTTATCTGATTTTCGGCAGGCCCGTGAACGGCGCCCGCACCACGGCGGTCTTCACCGCAGAAGTCGAAGCGGGTGACGCGGAGCTCCTTCTGCTTCCGCCCAATCGCAGCGAGCGCCGCTCTCTGGCCCGTTACACCGGCAGCCCGAATATGGACGAGCACCTTACCGCCGCCGTCCTCCTGTTCGGCGACGATACCTACGACAACCTGCTACAGCAGATCCGGATCAACGAATTCAACAAGCGCAGCGAAGAAATGGGCGCGCTCATGGCGGATCAATGGAATCCGGTGGTGCGCAACCTCTCCGAGAGTTTCGAATCGCGCCTGCTGCTCGATCTCCTCTCCCCCGCGCACCGCCGGCAAGGCTGTTTCGTAGCCGCTATCCAAGGCAAGAGACTCGGCAATTTCGACGTGGTCTATGAGCCGCGCGCCGCTGAGCAGGTCGTTGTTGGCCAGCTGAAATACCAGAACAATTTAACGTTCTTCGATGTCTGGACGAGCTTCGAAGCCGCGCCATTCCGCAAGGGCGCGCGCAAACGTTTAGAACCTGAATTCACCGTGAAAGACTACCGCATCGATGCGACGTTGGAACCGAATTTGCGGCTCGGCGTGGTGACGAGGGTAAAAGTCAGCCTGTCAGAATCGGGCGAGAGTGCGCTGCCCTTCGATCTCACGGGGCGCATGACAGTCTCTTCCGCCACAATCGACGGCGAGCCCGCCGAAGTGCTACAACCCGAATCGCTGCGCTCCAATCTGATTCGCAACAACGGCAGTAATCTTTTCCTGTTGGTGGCGCCGCGGCCGCTCGAACCCGGCCGCGATCACGAAATCGAGTTCCACCACGAAGGCGCGGTGGTCGAGGATGCGGGAAACCAGGTCTATTTTGTGGGTCCGCGTGGCACCTGGTATCCCAACGCCAATATGCAGTTCGCGCGCTACGACCTCACGTTCAAGTACCCCAAGGGTCTTGACCTGGTTACTCCCGGCGACGTGGTTTCGGATAAGACCGAAGGCGAATGGCGCACCACCCGCCGCGTGACCGAGGTACCCATCCGCTTTGCCGGTTTCAACTTGGGCGTCTACCAGCGCTCGCGCGTTTCGCGGAACGGTTATACGGTGGAGGTCTGCGCCAATCGCGCCGTTGAGAAATCGCTCGAATCAAGGCCGCATCTTCCGCAAGTCGGCGTCAAGCCCGGCGCGCAAGCGGCGCGCGTGACCCCGCTGTTGGACCCGCTGGCAAGGCTCGAAGAGCTCGCCGGCGACGTAGCTTCGGCCCTGGACTTCATGGCCGCCAGATTCGGCCCGCCGCCCCTTAGATCGCTCGAAGTCTCGCCCATCCCCGGATCGTTCGGCCAGGGATTTCCGGGACTGCTATATCTTTCCACCCGAGCTTATCTCCGCCGCCAGGATGAACCCCTGGCGAGCCTAGCTCCGCAAGATCAAAGCTTCTTCATGGACATTCTGCAATGCCATGAGACCGCGCACCAGTGGTGGGGGAATATCGTCATCTCAGGCAGCTACCATGACGACTGGCTCATGGAATCGCTGGCCAACTATTCCGCTCTGCTGTATCTCGAACAGCGCCGCGGCCGCCAAACGCTGGACGCCGCTCTGGAAAGTTACAAGGCCGATCTGCTGGAAAAGAATGCCGCAGGCCAGACCATCGACTCCGCCGGCCCCATCGTGCTCGGCACACGCTTGTCCAGTTCACAGTCGCCTTCCGGCTGGCACCACATTACCTACGGAAAGGGTTCCTGGATTCTGCACATGCTGCGCGCGCAGATGGGCGATGAACGGTTCGTCGCCATGCTGGGCGAGCTACGGCGCCGCTACGAATGGAAGTCGGTATCAACCGAGGAGTTCCGTCAGCTCGCCGCGGAGTTTCTGCCGCCTAAGTCGTCAGATCCGAAACTGGAGGCCTTCTTCGACCAGTGGGTGTACAACACCGGGATCCCCACGCTCAAATTGACCTACGAGGTTCGCGGCCGCGCGCCCGAGGTGAAACTGACAGGCCTCCTCGCGCAAGCCGACGTAGACTCCGAATTCAGCGCACAGGTGCCGGTCGAAATTCAGTGGGGCAGCAAAAAGGAAGTGAAATGGGTGCGCACATCCAGCTCGCCCTCCCCATTTACTATCACGCTGCCACAGTCCCCCACGAAGGTCTCGCTGGATACATCAAATATTCTTGCGGTCGGCAAATGACAGCGGCTGGTTTGCTTCAGCCCTTCACTTCGTAGCACGTCAGCATTCCCTGATTTCTCAGAAAAAGCTGCCCGCCGCACACTACCGGGTACGCCCAGCTGGGCCGCCCTTGATCCGGGATCGAGAACCGGCCCTTCTCGCGATAAGCGTCCGGAGTCGCTTCCGCCAGACCGGCGACATTGTCTTCGCTTAACAGGTACAAACTGCCGTCGGCGCAAGTGAGGCAGCCTTTGCCCACACTGCGGTCCTTCCACGCCACGCGGCCGGTCGCGAAATCCATGCACGTCAGGATGGCATTCGAATAACCGTACAGGTAGCCGTTATAGAAAATCACGCCGCCGTGGTGGTTCTGCATCTCGCGGCTGAAATAGATTTCTTCGGCCTTCACCACGCCGTTTTGCGCCGTTAATCCCAGCAGCGCGCAGCCGGTACCGTACGCCGACGTGTAGAAGACCTTGTTATCGTGAAAAACCGGCGTGGCAATGTTCGCCGTCCGGTTCGCTACCCGTTCATAGCTCCACATGGGTTTGCCGTCGCCCGCGCGGACGCCCACGCCGGCCCGGTCCGTCAGCGCCATGATGGTGCGAACGCCATGCACATCGGCGATGATGCACGACGAGTAAGCCGCGCCATCGCTCAAGCCCTGGCTGGTCCAGATTGTCTTGCCGGAGTTCTTGTCGAGGGCCACGATGCAGGCGTCGGGGCCGCCCGGTTTCACGATCAGCCGGTCGCCGTCTATGAGCGGCGATTCGCTGAGCAGCCAGTGCGGATTCCGGCCGTTGAAGTCCTGCAGAATGTTCCGCCGCCAGACTTTTGCCCCATCTTGGGTCCGCAGGCAAGCCAACTCGCCATTTTCAGCGAGCGCGAAGACGCGATCGCCATCCACCGTGGGCGTGCCACGCGGACCGTCGCCGCGGTCTTGCTCCATGCGGCCGGCCAGCGCCGTCGTCCAAACCGTCTTGCCGTCGCGGCGGTTCAGGCAGAACACTACGCTGTCGCGGCCCTGCACGCCCTGCACGTAGATGCGGTCGCCCAGGATTGCGAGCGACCCGTACCCTTCGCCCAGACTGGAAATGGACCACACTTTCGGAGGCCCGCCCGCCGGCCACGACTTCGCAAGGCCGGTCTCGCTCGAAACCCCCGTACGCTCCGGTCCCCGCCATTGCGGCCATTCGAACGAGCCGCCCGCGGACGCAAAAGCGCCTCGCGGCAAAAGCGGTACGGCGAGCAATGGTAAGAAGTCTCTACGCTTCATGCAGAAGGTCCGAAAGGCCCTACGGTTATTATCTGCCTAATCTCCGGTGGAATCGGGCCAGGCGTCATCGAGCGCCAAAATCACCTAACCCCCAGCACGAGAACCAATCTTATGAAAACGAAAGGCTAACGACTTGTTTCGAAGCTAATGCCGGTCGCCGGAAAACATTTCCTCAAGCTGGTGATCAACCGGCGCGGTTTCGGCGGAATCCGCCACCGCATACGTCTTCGTCCGCTTATAGCAAAGCACCATGAACCCGGCCAAAATCAAGACCGGCGGGATCAGCATGATGATAATGCCTAGATTCAGCACTTTGGCGCGCTCGGCTTGCTGGGCGGCCGCCGTGCGAAAACACATTACGCATTGCGCGAAAGCGCTCGAAGACGCCAAAAAAGGCAAGAGCGCGAGGCGCCGTTTCACTGCACCACCCTCATGTTCAGGCTGCGTACCGAATCCGGCATGAAGATCATGAGCATCAGGATGATGCACAGCACCAGCATGGGAAACAGCGTCAGGAACAGGCTGAGTTTTTCGAACTTCAGGTGCATGAAGTAGGCGATGATCAACGCCGCCTTGATGATGGAAAGCCCCAGCAGCGCCGTCAGCATGATGAGTGTCGGCAACTGTTCGTAGGCCAGAAAAACTTCGATGCCGGTCATCACCAGCAGCGCGATCCAAACATACGAGAACGTTATGGTCGTACCGCCTACGTGCTCCGCGACTTCTGAATGATCGCTCATGATCGCTCCTATATCTTGGCCGACATCAAATACACCAGCGGGAAGATAAACATCCAGACCAGATCGACGAAATGCCAGTAAAGGCCGCTGACTTCGACATCCTCGTACTTGAATTTACCGCGCCCCACCGCAAACGCGATAATCCCGAGGTAGATCACGCCGATTACCACGTGCGTCATGTGCAATCCGGTGAGGGCGAAGAAAGTGCCGCCAAAAAGGGGTACGCCCCATTCATTTCCCGACGTCGTGACATGCTCGTTGTTGATCAGGTTCAGCCATTCCGTCAAGTGCAGGCCGACGAACGCCAATCCGCCAACGATGGTCGCTAAAATCCACCCAACGGTCGCTTTTCGGTTGCCGTGATTCATGGAGTGAACCGCCATCACCATGGTCAGACTGCTGGAGAGCAGGCAGAACGTCATCACGCTCGAAAATACGATGCTGGGCGAGAAGTGGAAAGGCTTGGGCCATTCCGGGGTGGCGAGCCGGACGTAGGTATAGGCCACCAGCAGCGCCGAGAACGTAAGCGCGTCCGAAATAATGAACAGCCACATTCCAAACTTTTTCGAGCCGATGGCGTAGGGAGATCCGCCACCATGCCAGACGGAATCCATGGTTGCGGCTTTGGCTTCGGACATCAGTTCATTACCCCCAAAAGAAAAATAGCGCTATCAGGTAGATCCAGATGGCATCCAGAAAATGCCAGAAATACGCGCTGACATCCACGGCCGTGCGCTTTCCCGGCCCGAGGCGCAGCAACAACGCCTGCACGTCGATGTAACCCAGCGCCAACATTCCGCCCAACAGGTGCACCGCGTGCGCGCACGTCAGTACGAAGAAAAATGAGCTCGATGGGTTGGTTGCCAGGTAGATGCCGGCGTCGTTCAACTGCCGCCAGGCCAGGTACTGCCCACCCAGGAACAGGGCGCCCAGAATTGTAGCGCCCGTCCAGTAGCTATTGAAAGCCGAGCGGCGCCCGGCGCGCAGAGCCGACCGCGCCAGCTCGAGCGCAATGCTGGAGGTCAACAGCACGCCAGTATTGATCCAGAGAATCCGCGGCAGCGGCGTATTTACCCAGTCGTTCGAAAGCCCGCGGCGCACGAAAAATGCGCTGCTGAATGCCGCAAATAGCATGACACTCGCCGCCAGCAACACCAGCAACCCCGTGATGGAGGCTCTGCGTGAAGCCCCGCGGCCGCCGCTGTCGCCATCCCCGCCGCCAAAGCCGGTGGCAGCGGGCGGAGCCCCGCGACCGCCAATAATATCGGTTGTGATTGACCCAGGCATGCTTTAATTATCGCCCTCGCCGCGTCTCACTGTCGCTTCGCGGCACCGTCAGGCGGGGTCCGTTTGCATGATGTAATCTTTGGGCGCGCCCGGAACGCTGTACTCGTAGGGCCCATGGTTCACAACCGGGTGTTTGCCCGCGAAGTTGTCGAACGGCGGCGGCGAAGGAATGGTCCACTCGATCGTGGTAGCTTCCCACGGATTCACGGGCGCCGTCCTGCCCTTCTTCATGCTCCACACGAGGTTGAACACGAAGATGATCTGCGCGGTGGCAGTCAAGATCGCCGCCCACGTCATGAAGGTGTGGACCGGCATCAGCTTGCCCATGAATTCGAAATTCGTGAAGTCCGCATAACGCCGCGGATTGCCGGCAATCCCCAGGAAGTGCATGGGGGTGAAGATGGCGTACACGCCGATGAACGTCAGATAGAAGTGGATTTTGCCCAGCGTCTCGTTCATCATGCGCCCGAACATCTTGGGGAACCAGTAGAACGTTCCAGCGAACATGCCGAAAATGGCCGCCACGCCCATGATCATGTGGAAGTGGCCCACTACAAAATACGTGTCATGGAAGTAGAGGTCGAGCGCCGGCTGTCCCAGAAAGATCCCGCTGATCCCACCGGTCACAAACAGTGACACAAAGCCCAAAGCGAACAGCATGGCCGTTTCGAAACGGATCCGGCCGCCCCATAGCGTACCGATCCAATTAAACGTTTTGATCGCGGATGGAACGCCGATGGACATGGTCAGGATCGAAAACGCCATGGCGGAGTACGGATTCATGCCGCTCATGAACATGTGGTGCCCCCAGACGAAAAAGCCCAGGAAACCGATGCCCAGAATGGCGTACACCATGGCGCGATAGCCGAAAATCGGCTTGCGCGAAAATGTCGAGAGCAGCTGAGACGCCACGCCCATGCCGGGCAGGATGGCGATATAGACTTCGGGATGGCCGAAAAACCAGAACAGGTGCTGCCAGAGCAGCGGCGATCCGCCCTTGTGGTTAAGAATCTGATCATTCACCACCAGGCCCGCCGGCAGGAAGAAGCTGGTACCCGCCATGCGGTCGAGGAGCAAGAGCACACCCGCCGCCAGCAGCACCGCAAACCCGAGTAACCCGAGAATTGCCGTAACGAACCAGCTCCAGCAGGTGAGGGGCAGCCGCATCATGGACATGCCCTTGCAGCGAAGGTCGATGGTGGTCGCGATGAAATTGATCGCACCCATCAAAGACGCACCGCAGAAGATTGCAATGCTGAACACCCAGAGCGTCTGCCCCAAACCTTCACCCGGTCCCGAGAGAGGCCCGACCGCGCTCAGCGGCGGATAAGCTGTCCAGCCCGAAAGCGGCGCGCCGCCGGGAACGAAGAACGCGGCTACCATCACGACCAGCGCCAGGAACGTGGTCCAGAAAGAGAGCATGTTCAGCACCGGGAACGCCATATCTTCCGCACCGATTTGAATGGGCAGGAAGTAGTTTCCGAAGCCGCTTTGCGGAGCCGTAGTGAGCACGAAAAACACCATGATGGTGCCATGCATGGTCATCAGCGAGAGGTAAAGCTCCGGCGTCATGATGCCGCCCGCCGCGCCTGTTGGCCAGAGTTTTTCAAACCACGCTACCTTGGCATCGGGATAGACCATGTGGTAGCGCATCAGCAACGACAGCCCCATCCCCAGGAACACTGAGAAAAGCGCCAGGAAGTAGTACTGAATGCCGATGACTTTGTGGTCCAGACTGAAAATATAACGGCGAATGAATCCCGTGGGGGCCTGGTGCCCCGCATGGACTATGGGTGAAGACATGCTATATCCCCTGAGATTGTCGGTCTAATCAAGCTGCCGCGGCCCGGTCTCACTTTTGCGCGGCCTGTTCCCGCTTCCATTTCTCGAAATCCGCATCGGCCATCACTTCCATGGTGGTTCGCATCTGATGGTGCCCCAGGCCACACAACTCGGAGCAGGGAACTTCATAAGTGCCGATCTTATCCGCCTGGAAGTGAAATGGGATCTCCATGCCCGGGACGATATCCTGCTTCAATCGCAGCTCGCGCACAAAGAAATTGTGGATCACGTCGCGGGAGCGAAGAATCAGCAGAATGGGCTTGCCGGCCGGTATCTTGAGCGAGGCGCTGGTGAGGTCGTCTTTGCCGGCGGGGTCGTTGGCATCGATGCCGAAAGGATTACCGTTGGCATCGTTGATCTGCTTGATGTCGAGACGACCAAATTTTCCGTCTGGGCCGGCGTAGCGGAAGCTCCAGGCAAACTGCTTGCCCATGACCTCAATGCGCAGCGCATCGGCGGGCGCTTCGTCGAAGTGCACCGCAGCCCAGATGCGCGTCCCAGCCAGGACCAGGCCAATGAAGAGCACGGCTGTGGCAGAGGTCCACACGGCCTCGAGAAGATTATTGCCGTGCGAGTACTTGGCGACGCCGCCCTTGTCGCGAAACCGGATAATGACCCATCCCAGCGCCATCTGCGCCAGAAAGAAGATGACGCCCGTGACCCAGAGGGTGACCGTGAACTGCGAATCGTATGCCTCGCCGTGCTGGGAAATCGGGGGCGGGAACCACCAATAGTGACCAATAAAAAAGTAGCAGATGACTACCGTAAGGATCCAAACTATCGGACCGAGCAGCATGGATTCTCCAGAAGGGATGTCGCCGGGAAGTGGGCCAAGCGATAGACCGTAACACAAACCGCAGTGGATGGCAACTGACGAGTCAACAACTCCGCACGAGGCTGACCAGGTAACGCGCTGTCCACCGTCACAGAACCGGCGGCAGAATCAGATGGGCCTTGTCCAGCGCCTTTTGCAGCACGGTGACAGCTTCGGCTTCGGGGATGCGACGCGCCATGGTGAGTTCAGTGACCAGCATGTGGCGGGCGCGGTCCAGCATTTTTTTCTCGCGGAATGAGAGCGGCTTTTCGATTTGCAGCAGCAGTAGACCTTTCAGCACTTCGGCCACGTTCAGCAGGCTGCCCGTCAGCATCTTTTCAGAATTCTCTTTGAACCGTGACTTCCAGTCGGCATGGAAGTGGCAGCTTCCGCTCGACAGGAACGCCAGCACACGCGTGATTTCAGCATTGCGTGTGACTTTGCGCAGTCCGATGGTGTCTACGTTCGAAAAAGGCACCATCACGGTCATACTGCTGTAGACCAGGCGCAAGAGATAAAATTTTTCGAATTGAGTACCGAAGGAACGGCTACTGATGTTCTCGATTGTGCCTACACCCTGATTCGGGTAGACAACTTTATCACCGACTTCGAAGGTCATACGGAGAATCCCTCCACTAAGCCACCGGTGCTGAGTTGTAACTGAACTTCAACTTGCGAGAACTTCAGATGATAAGCGCAATACTTGTTAATGTCAATACAGAATTTGCTGAAAGCCCCTTCTGATGGGCGTTTCAAGCACTTTGCCCAAATGAAAAGCGGGTGAGTGGGGTTTAAATTTGGGCAAGGAAATTGCTAGAGAGACAACGCTGCCACCCGCGGCGGGTGGTGCGTTAACGTCAGCCGAGCAACCGGCGCAGATAGTGCAGGTTCTTTTCCATATCCTGCTCGACCTCATGTGATGGGGAATCCGTTTCCAGGTTAGCGAACCCGTGGAAACCGATGTCCTCAATGGCTTTGAGGATGGGTGGAAATTCGATTTTTCCTTCGCCCAGATAGTTGGGATTGTCCTTCAGATGAAACTGGCAGATGCGGTCCTTCCCGAGCCAGCGAATCTCTTTGACGACATCAAAACCGCCCTGTGTGGAATTGCCAACATCGTAATAGGTGAGGACGGCGGGCGATTTCGCGCGCTCCATGATGCGCACGTTGTCCTCAGCCGAGATGGTGTCCTCGAGACCCAGAATAACGCCGGCCTTTTGGGCTTCAGGCGCGATCTCACGCAGCGCGTCGCCAACGTAATCCATTTCTTCGTGGGTGGTAAGCGCGCCTTTACCGAAAAACGGCAGCAGGATCACGCGGGCATTCAACTTTCTGGTTATGGGAATCGCGTCCGCCACCCATTTTTGCCCGAGCTTGTCGTTTTTCAGGTAATTGACATGGAGAATATCGAGACAGGTGCCGTCGAGAGGGATCTTGTGCAGTTTCGAGGCGGCCAGGAATTGCTGCAGAACGGCTTCGTCATCGAGCGGCAGCTTGCCGTTCACCGGCTTGCGCCCAAGGCTGACCTGCACACCGTCGAAGCCGACCTGGCTGGCTAGGGCGACAGCCTCCACTTTGCCGGTAAGGTGCAGGTTCCAGTCCGTAACACCGATCTTTAGGCCGCGAGCGCGGGCTGAAGCCTGGCGGAATGCGGGCAGCGAGAGCGCAGCAGTACCACTGCCATACAGAAAGGATCGTCGCGAAACCTTCATGGCCGGCGCCTGGGCAGACTGCAGTAACCTAACTTCCACTGCTCCCGGCGGCTTTGGCGTGGACGTGCACGGGTTCGCGCTCGGCCAGCAACAGACGACGGAGGCTGCGAAGGTCGTTCAAGATACGCCCGCTGGTCTTAATATGCAGGGAGAGCTTGGCCAGATTGTAGGCCACAATTTGCAAGGCTTCTTTGCGGCGCTCGGCGCTTGCGCCTTCGGTCATTGACACGCCGATCTCTTCTTCCACCTCGCGCCTGGCCTCTTCGATGGCATCGGCCAGTAAGGAAACGTACCGATGGGAGCTTTCAATATTGTCGAACGGCGTCTCGGACGTATAGCTCATATGCGCCTTTCCAACGCGCCTCACCCGGCGCGGCCAGTTCGTGAATGATTCTTAATTCTCGCACAAAACGCCGCAGCCAGCCCCTGGGATTTCTCCCTATACCCCCAGGCGAACCGGTAAGCGCATGCAAACACACTGAAATTTGGCCGGATCCGGTACGACATGGTACCATCTTTTTATCCGACACAAACAAGCGGGGACGTAGTTCAGTTGGTTAGAACGCCGGCCTGTCACGTCGGAGGTCGCGGGTTCGAGCCCCGTCGTCCCCGCCAGAATTCGCCACCCAACTTCTAACGATCCCCTGCAAAGCGCCCCTTGCCAACCTCCCGCCCGATAGAGACCGGTGACGTACCTCAAAATAAGGCGGCTCGAGAGCAGTCTAAATAGATAGTGCGGCCGCGTCTGCAGCCAAGAGTTGAAGTGTCAGGAGACGATGGATGCGCTGTTGTGTTGGCGCGCTCTAGTTTTGGCCGGCATCAATTTCAAGCCGCAGATTGAAGATTCGCTCTCATAATCAAAAGTTTGCGGTGGCGGTGGCGGCAGCCAGGTCGTTCTGCAACTGGACGGTCACCGAGGCGATGCTGTTCTGGCTGCCTTGAACCGTGAAAGGCAAGACCAGGAGGAACTGACCGCCGAATGGGGTTGAGGCGGCACTGCTGTACCAGTCGTTGGCCGTTACAGTTAAATCCAATTTCAAATCCGTCGTCTGAAGGGTTTGGCCAGTGGCGGGTGTGAAGTGAAGCCGTACTTCGTCGAGCTCGCGGGGATTGGAGAAGCCAACCAGTTGAACCTGGAATCCAGAAGCGGTTTTCACCACGCTCGCACTGCGGAGCACGGTGGCTGAGCGGGCTATGACCACCGAATGATCCATCCCCGCAGTGGGAAACTCCGCGCCGCTCGACTGCGCGGTGAAGCTGAGGCCGATGGTGCCGGCGACCGTACCCGTCTGGAAGGCTGCGGGCGTGACTGGGAACACAGCATGCGTTGAGCCGGCGGGGATGGTGAAGTTGACGGTCCGGCCGCCGCTCGAGAATTGAATCGCGGGATCGTCGGCGGGGACCACGGCATCGGGCTGAAATTTCAGCGTTGCCTGGCCGGTGATGTCCGATGAATACGGCGACGACAGCGTCACGCCGAACGTAATTTGTTGCGCGGATTCGGAGGTGGCCGGCACGCCGGTCAGAGTCATTTGCGGAGACGACTGCGTCCCCGTGGTAATCGTCAGGACAAACTGCTTTTGCGCGGTAGCCGATGCGCTGTCGGTAACGCGCGCGGTAAACGCATAGGTACCTGCGCTAACGGGAGTGCCGCTGATGACGCCTGAAGTGGAATTCAACTTCACACCGCCGGGCAAGGCGCCAGAAGTAATGAGCCAGGTGTATGGCGGCGTACCGCCGGACGCCGCGAGCGTCTGCGAGTAGGCGCTGCCGGCGAGACCGCTGATCAGCACCGAACTAGTCGTAATGGTCAAAGTGGTGGAAGTGCCGGCAATTGTGATCGCAAACGGTTTGCTGGCTTTGAGACTGTTTTTGTCGGTCACTTGGGCTGTGAAGGCGAATGTACCGGCCGACGATGGGGTCCCAGCAAGAACTCCAGTCGACGAGCTCAATGTTATTCCGGGCGGCAGCGCTCCGGAGAGGACGGACCACGTGTAAGGCTGGGCGCCTCCCGTTGCGGCGAGAGTTTGTGAATATGCCGTGCCCACTGTTCCACTGGGGAGCGGCGAACCCGTGGTAATGGCGACTGTGTTCGACGCCGCGTTAATCGTCAGCGCGAACACTTGGGAAGTCTTGGCGGAGGCGCTATCGGCTACCTGCACTGTAAAGTTGGAGGTACCAGCAGCGGTCGGCGTTCCCGTGATACCGCCTGTAGCCGGGTTCAACGCCAGGCCCGCCGGCAGAGCGCCCGCGATCGACCAACTGTATGGCGCTGTGCCTCCCGTTGCAGCGAGCGTTTGTGAATAGGCCGTACCCACTGTTCCACTGGGAAGTGACGCAGTGGTGATTTGCAACGCCGAAGCGGTTGAATTAATGCTGATCGTGTACGCCTGCGAAGCCGAGGCACCGGCGCTGTCCGTCACTGTGACCGTGAAGGTGAAAGAACCCGCGGATGTTGGCGTCCCGCTGATAGCGCCTGACGAGTTCAGCGCCAGGCCTGCCGGCAGCGAACCGGCGCTCACGGAGAAACTCAGTGGCGAAGTCCCGCCCGATGCTCCCACGGTTTGTGAGTAGGTTTGGTTCACATTCCCGCTGGGCAGCGACCCAGTCGTGACGCTCGGGGGTGGGTTGATTACGACAACATATGCTTGCGAGCCGGACGATAACAGCGAATCGGTGGCCGTTACCGTGAAACTGAAGCTGCCAGTGGCGGAAGGTGTGCCCGTGATCGTTCCTGCCGCTCTGTCCAAAGACAGGCCCGTCGGCAGGGTTCCGGTTGAAGACCAACTGCAACCCAGTATGCAACCGCTTGCGCTCAGCGTCTGCGAGTATGCGACACTGACGGTCCAGTTTGGCAGCGTGGCGGGGCTGACGGTGACGGCCGCCTGAACACCGCCGGAGACGCATAAGACCATTGCACCGAGCCAGCCGCACCGGCGCATCATCAATGCTTCTCCTGATCGGAGCCGGCATAGTAAGCCGGCACGAATACAACACGCGGATGGGGATCATCGCCGTCGAATAGCCACATCGGTCCTTTGGAAGGTTCTGTTAACTGGTAGAGTGCATTGCCTGTCAAATGGTTCAAAGTTGTGGGAACGCAATGGCAGGAATGGAGAGCGTGAGCACCAGTCCCGAGTTCGAACGTCAGGATCGTCTTCGAGCGCGCATTGGCGGCGAACATTTGCTTGCCGTCGCGCGAAGCCTCCACCGCGACCGGCCCCTCCACGCCCTCGCGTTTATCCGCGATCAGAAGAGTCGCCACGTTTCCGGTTACGTTCCGAAGCAGATAGATCTTGTCCTCAATTTTGTCGGCGACGAGCGCATCATGACTGTGGCTCAAGAAGGTGATGGAGGAAGGGTGGCGCACGCTGGAGACTGGCGCAGCTTGGCCGGTTGAACTCAGCAGATAAATCGCGCCCGATTCTCCATCGGAAAATCCGGCGAGCGCCGCACGGCCGCTATCTGCCACAGCTAGCGCCGTGAGCGAACCATGGTGTGGCAGATCGAATTCTTCGCCGGCCACAGGCGCCCCCGGTAAACCGCTCACGAGCTGAAAAGTGTTTGCCGCGCGCCGGCACAAGATGGCCTCCGCGCCCGTCGGGCTGAGACGCATGACATCAATGAGCGACGTCTCGCGCAATATAGGACGCACCGCCGGCCTGCCGCTGAGCTGGCGGATCTCGACCAGATCAGAGTTGCGCGTGATAGCCAGCGCATGATCCCGTGATGGCGCGACGATGGCTTCGGACAAATCGACGCTCAGACCCAGGGTCTTGCCAAAGATTGAGGCCCCCGGAATTCCGAGTATTGGACGCAGGCCACCGATTTGCGGATCGAAGACGAAGCCCAAGGGGGAACCGCTCATCGACCAGGGCGTGTTCGGAGTTCCTGCCGCGGTGAATGCGCGCCCTGCGTCAAATAAACCGAACGCCAGACAGATCAAGAAACACAAATTCGAGCGTAGTCGGGTAGTCATGGCCATATCACAGAAACGATTCGCATCTAATGAGGCGGCTGGAAGACGGGGGTGCCGGGAATGATGATTGCTCCCTGCGGATTCGTCACTTGCACCGGCGCATTCGGCGAAGTTGCGCTACTCCCGCCATGACCCATGGCCGCAAAGGCACCGCCGGCGACGGCGCCGCCGATCAGTGCAATCAGCAGAAATTTTTTCGACGAACCTCCGCCGGCTGCCCCGGCGGGAGTAGCGTTGGTCTGCGTGATCAAGGCGCGGGCCCTTTGCTCGCGATAATTCGCCACCACATGAATTTCGAATTTGCCGGCCACCTGGTTCGGAACCAACCCGCGGCCCGCCGCCTGTCCTCTTTCATCCGTAAGGACCGTGAGCGTGGGTCCGCTTGCACCGAATACGCCGCTCGGGCCGGTAGCCGGCAGGAGGAAAGTGACGGAAGCGCCCTTTACCGGAGCACCCGTGTCATCAGTGACTTGGATCACGGGATCCTTCGCGCGGTGCTGGTGAATGTTGTTGATGGCGCCGGCGCCTTCGAGCACAACAATCTTCAAATCGGGTGGCGTCGGTGTTTGGGCCGGTCCTGATGACGGTGTCTGAGCCAATCCGGAGGCGAATGGCAGTAGGCATGCAAACATGAGGGCCACGCTAGAATGAGCGCTCTCTGAGAGCGGACGGCGCCATGACGCAAATTCGTGCCATCGAGACTGCTTCATGTTTCCCCCCGCGCTACAAAATGAAGCCCGCGAGCGTCAGAACACGTCACGGGCCACGACATTCAAGATGACTGGATCAGACGTATATGGCCAAGTGTGAAACATCACCGTCTTAATTTCGGAGGTTAGGAAAGTAACACTTGATCGAGTTCCGGTGTTCGAAACTTTACAATCGCCCCGCGGAACTGGGGTCTAACGTGCTCCCCTAATCTGACGTGCCCCCAAGGGTTTAAGCTTTGGAATGAAAACACATGGTCGATGAAGCCTGCAAACAGGAAGGCAGTACCGTCAGCGCCATCGCGCATGCTTTACCGGTGGAGTGTCCGGCGGCTTTGCTCGAGGAGATTTGCGAGGTCACGCTGGCTGAGTCAGCGCAACAGCCACATGTGGCTGTCGAGTTCAACGCCCCGCTGTTTGGAAAAAATCTGGATATCAATTATCGCGTTCCGTTCCGCCACAGAAGGGTAGAAGTCTGCGGCGTGCTGTTCGGCAATAGAGAAGAAACGCGAGTGCAGATTCGTGACTTCCGGCGGTTGGTCCTGGACGACGACTTCGAG
>DATLVQ010000296.1:0-6164 GCA_035577325.1 Bryobacteraceae bacterium
CAGATGCCCGAGGGCGCAAGCGGAAGAATGTTCTTGGAGTTCTTCCAGACGGACAAAGAGACCGGACGACCGAAAGGAATTGTGGGGTTGAACCTTCAAGAGGCTGAGTTGTGATCAAGAACGAGCGGCAGCATCGCATCACCCAGAGCTCACGCGGAGAAGTTCCGAGCTACGCTGAATGAGTTGGCCGCGACGCCCCGGCCGAAGAACGTTCATCCGAAGCTGTTGGAGGCACAAAAAGCCGGTCTGAAGAGCCAACTGCAGGACCTCGAAGCGGAACTTCAGGAATACGAGACATTGAAGCCCCAAGATTCTTGAACTGGAATCCCTCGAAGGACTGCCGAAGGTACTCATTCAAGCGCGCATCGCGGCGGGATTGACGCAGGAGGATCTAGCAGCGCGTTGGGTGTGAAGCCCCAACAAATTCAGCGCTACGAAGCCAGCGATTATCAGACTGCAAGCTTCGCTCGGCTTCGCGAGATTGCACGCTTGCTCGGTCTCGATGTTCGCGAGAGAGTAGAGATGGTCCAAAAGTAATCGTATTGCAAACGGCAATTCGCAGCGGAGTCTGGGGCCGTCGGGTTTTACCTCGTTTACCTCATTAACCGGGAGCATGAAAATGGATCGTTGAACGATATAGACTTACGTGACCAGAACACAGCGCCATAGACGCCTAAGTCATTTATTTACAATCGACGCTCATGTTCCCAAGCTGGTCACGCGGGTTCGAGTCCTGTCTCCCGCTCAATGTTTTCAGTAGTTTGCGGACATTGGCTGCTTCGGAATAACCTAGTTTTTGCGGTAGCGAGGCAGCTTGAAGGTCCCGAAGCAATTGATAAACAAAGGATTGAATGCTCGATATGCAGTATGCCACGCTGGCATTCATATATACATATAAATGCGGTCCGCATCGGTCGTGAACACTCCCAAGTCACTTCAGAATTAGAATGTCACACCCGTGTACAGGCCGATGACAAACGCATTCGGAATCCCTTCCCGTACCCGCCGGACGAACGATGTATTGGAGGTTAGGACGGATTGAGAGCCATGGCGCTATCCGGACGTTATAGTCGAGCTCCGCAATACTCTCATGTGTTTGGATTCCGACTGAGCCGGGCGCCATGCTCGTCCCGAAATGCGAGTTCGGACGCCAGGTCCCCGGAGACGCCTGAATCCGTTGCCGATCAGCCGGGTGGCATGCGTTCGAGTTCCGATTGGCCGGCGTACAACGGCGGTTATAACGCTACTCGCTTTTCGCCCGTCACTAAGATCAACACAGGCAACGTCGCGTCGCTCACCGAAGTAGCGCGGTTTAAGCTGCCCGAGACGCTGGCTTTCCAATCAGGCCCCGCGTTGATCGACGGCACCATGTACGTCACGACCGCCACGAATACTTATGCGATCGACGCTCGGACAGCTCAGCAGCGATGGAGTCACCACTTCAATGCCAAGAGCATGGGTCTTGGCACGCCGGTGCGCGGCGTCGGATATGCCGATGGCAAGTTGTTTCGAGGTACGCCGGACGGCCATCTCATCGCCTTGGACGCGAACACAGGCAAGGTTATCTGGGACGTTGTAGGCGCTGACGCTACTGTGGTGAGTACTACACTGTCGCTCCCGTTGTTTGGGAAGGCCATGTGTATATCGCGAATTCCGGCAGCGACGTCGGTGCGATCGGGCACGTCCGAGCGTTCGACGTGGAGAGTGGAAAGCAGATGTGGAACTTCGACATTGTACCGTCGACGGGAGCTGGAGCGGAGACCTGGCCGGAGGACAAGCCCAGGGCGGGTGGCGGGGTGTACTCGTCATTTGCGCTGGACACCGAGACGGGAATCCTCTACTCACCAACCGGTAATCCGGGGCCTGACTTCGTCGCATCCTATCGTCCTGGTGACAACCTTTACACGTGCAGCATCGTAATGCTCGATGCGCGGACCGGTGCGCTCCGCGGTTATTACCAACTGGTCAAGAACGACTTCCACGATTGGGACTTTTCGGCGAGCCCAATCCTGTTCACCTCGAAGGCGGGCAAGAAAATGGTTGCGGCTGCCGGGAAGAACGGATTTCTGTACGGTCTCGACCGAGAGCTTAAGAACCTGTTGTACAAGGTCCCAGTTACGAGGATAGAGAACACAGAGGCACCTCTCACGACAGAAGGTACTCGCTTCTTGCCTGGCTCACAGGGTGGGACAAATTGGTATGGTCCTACGTATTCACCCGTGGTGAACGCGGACTGTCCGAACTCTCTGAACCAATGAATCCGGGGTGAGTGGCTTGTGGACTAGCAGGGCGTCGTCTCGGAGGTGGCTGGTCCGGAGAACCGAATCATCAGCATAGCCTCCCTTACCCACCTCTTTAGTCGTGAAGAACGGTTCGAACAGTGTTCCTGGACACTACTATCCATTCCTACCCCTGTGTCATGCACGGCGAGCGTCACGTACCGCCCCGGTTTAATCCCCGGCGGCATGGTGGGCGCCGGCTCTTCGATCTCCACATCGGCGATCTCTATGACAAGCCTTCCTCCGTTCGGCATTGCGTCGCGGGAATTCACAGCCAGGTTCATGACGACCTGCTCGATCAAGCCAGGGTCAGCCTTCAGTATCCAGCAGTGGACGGCTAGGAATGCCTGCATTACCTACGTTATGATCCCTTTGCGAACGGCGTAGAGAATCAGGTCCGGCACGTTGTGCAGATTCAATTTCTGCAGAATGTGGGTGCGGTGGGTCTCGATGGTATAGACGCTTACGCTCAATATCGCGGCTATTTCCTTGTTGGATCTGCCTTCCGCGATGAGCTGCAATATTTCCCGCTCGCGCGACGTCAGTAGCTCGTACGTATCCTCGATGTTCTTCTGCTCGAGCTGCCGCATGTAGTCCTCTACCAGGATCCGGCTGATAGCCGGGCTGAAGAAAGACTTGCCCTCGGTAATAGCATGAATGGCGCTGATAAGGTCGCCTTCCGCCGAATCTTTGAGCAGGTAAGCCCGGGCACCGGCTTTCAGCGCGCGAATCACGTAGCTCTCGTCCGAGTGCATGCTCAGGATGATGATCGCGATCTCCGGATTCGATTTGACGATCTGGCGGGAAGCTTCGATGCCGTTCAGGTTGGGCATGGCAATATCCATGATCACGACCTCGGGCAGAAGTTCCTCGGCTAATCGCACCGCTTCGCGGCCGTCAGAAGCCTCGCCTATCACGATTAGATTCGGCTGCCGCTCCAACAGCAAGCGTAAGCCGTTGCGCATCACAGTGTGATCATCACCTAGAAGGATTCGAATTGGATACATACCGTCCTTATGCGCTATGGGTGAAGGCCTCCGGTGAAAGGGGTCGGCCATGTGCGGCAAGCGGCAATTCTGCCATTAGCAGCGTTCCACGTCCCGGCTCCGACTTCACCTGAAGATTCCCACCTAAATGATTAACGCGTTCCTCCATTCCGACCAGGCCAAGGCCACGGACGTGCTGCGCATCGAAGCCCTTGCCGTCATCCTGAATGGAGAGCAGGATATGCTCTCGGTCTTGGCGCACGCGAATCCGCACGGACTGCGCTTCCGCGTGGCGTGCGCAGTTGTGCAGCGCCTCCTGCACCACGCGATAGACGCAGGTGTTGTAGTTATCAGGAAGGTCGTCGGCGACAGTATCTGCCTCTACGCTTACCCCTATGCCAGTACGCTTGGAGACTTCTCGCGCGTGCCACTCAAGTGCCGGCACCAGGCCGAAGTCATCGAGCATGGACGGCCGCAGCAACAGCGCCATGTTGCGTGCAACGTTTACGCTGGATTCTGCCAGCTTGCGGATGGAGGCGAGATGCCGCTGTAGGGGCTCCAAATTCTGCGGCGCCACAGCCGCCAGATTGCCCAGTTCTATAAGCAGCGCACTCAAAGACTGCCCCACCTCATCGTGTAATTCCCTGGAAATCGTCCTACGCTCTTCTTCCTGCACCCTCACTAACCGTGCTGACAGCTCCTTCAGCTCGATCTGCGCGCGCATCACCTGCTCGTAACGCAATGCCGCCTGCTTTTCCAGTCGCAGAAGGCGCGATGCCACCAAGCCGGCCAGAACCAGACCGATACTCAGCGTCGCGGCCAGCATCAGGAACAGCCTGCGCCGGAAGCGTCTGAAGGTCTCCTCCAGACGCTCGTCCCCGCCGTTTAGCTCTTGTTCGTTGACAGCGGCAATTTTATCCGCAATATCGAGCACCGTCGCGCGCCGGGGAACCAGTTCCTCCCGCAAGAATGCGTAGCCGCGCTCCCGTCTTTCCTGCTGTGACCAGTGCAGGATAGGTTCAAGCACATTCCAATATGTGGCTAGCTGCGTACGTAACGCCGGAACCGGGTTTTCCTCCTCTGGGCTCAGCGAACTAACGTAAACATCCAATGCAGTTTCGATCTCGTTATGGAGCCGTCCTAGGTTTTTGCGCTGCACATCAGCCCCGCTCGGCTCAGGATCGAGCAGATAATCACGCACGAAGGTTCCGGAAAGATATAGCGCCGAGCGAATCTGCTCGAGGGCCCGGTTCCGTGAAAGGAATATTCGGCGGATTTGCACATTGCGCGCTTGAATCTGGTGCAGCACCCGGATGGCGTCGAAGCCCCCAACGGCCATCAAGCCTAACAATCCGCCAAAGCCCGCCAGCAACACCAGTCGCGTTCCCGATTTTACGACCGGTTTACTCGTGGGCATCTCGTCTGTGAAATCGTCGGCTATGACTTCAGTCTACAAGACCGCAACAGAGCCATGAAAGCCGGAGCCACACACGGCGGCTGCGTCACTGGTGCGCATCCTGCATGGAATGAGCGCCCATGCCGGCGAACCAGTTATAGAGCATCGCGAACAGGTACCCAGCGATGGCGCCGTCTGCCAGCCCGTAGACCGTTCCCAGGACTATTTCTCCGACAGTGTGCGTGAGATGAAAGCCGGGATAGACCGAGCTCATCATCCGCAGGAAATCGAGCCCATAAGAGGGCGCTGCCAGATTGATCAGCCCAACGACCAACATGCAACCTCCCCAGAGTATGGCGGGGACGAGTGTCATGACCCATGTCGACAATCGCTTCATAAGTCTTTCTCTCCTTTACCTGACTTCAGGATAGGAGGCGGCACGCGTCAAGAACCATACTGCCTATCGTGTATTTCGCGCCCATTTGTTTGGCAAGCGTCATCTGCCTGGTCCATGAGTCATCTCCTGCCGGTGCGGGGCCAAAATACGGTCCGAACAGGATATTTCCTATACTCGAGTTCGGTCCTACTGGATGTAGGCCCACTCAGATTGGGCCGCTTACTGGCGTCGTATTTTGGAGAAGCCAGCTGACAGTCTATCAGTGAAGTAATGCGTTATCCATGACAGGAGATGTAGGCACATGACCAAACGAAAAATCACTCTACTGGCGCTGGGATTCTGCTTTCTGTTGTTTGCGTCAGCCTGCAAGAAGAAAGTGGCGTCCGTTCCGCCTCCGCCGCCACTGCCAACCACAAAAGAAACTGCACCACCACCTCCGCGACCGGCGATCGCGATGTTCGCGGCCACGCCCTCGTCGATCCAGCGCGGCCAGTCTTCTACCTTGAGGTGGTCGGTTAAAAATGCGACCAACGTGAAGATCGAGCCGAGCATCGGAGTTGTGCAACCGGGCGGCAGCCGGCAAGTGTTCCCCCAAAACACTAGCACGTACACCCTGACCGCAAAGGGAGCCGGGGGAACCGCTGAAGATGCGACTTCAGTGACAGTGACGGTTCCCACGCCGACAGTAGCCGCAGCGCCTGCTAAGAGATCACTGGGCGAACTGGTTAGCTCGCAAACTAGGGACGCCTACTTCGATTTCGACAAGTATAACCTGCGGCCGGATGCTCGCACGGCCATGGCGCAGGATGCCACGGCGCTGAAGGACATTTTCAAGGATTTTACCGGAGCCAAAGTGATGGTAGAAGGCCATTGCGATGAACGCGGTTCGGCTGAATACAATCTCGCGCTGGGAGATCGCCGGGCAAAAGAGGCCAAGGATTATCTCGTAGAGTTCGGCGTACCGGCGGCACAGCTGGCCACCATCAGCTACGGAAAGGAGCGTCCACAATGCACTGAAAACGACGAGGCCTGTTGGCAGAGAAATCGGCGCGCCCATCTTTCGCCAGGGCAATAGGCGCGACGATGCGCTTCGTTTCGTGTCCATT
>DATLVQ010000297.1:0-3353 GCA_035577325.1 Bryobacteraceae bacterium
CACTTCCCCTTCGCCGCCAAGTGTGAATTTGCTTTGCATGAGCTTCTGCATGCCGCGCTCATTCATCACCAGCATCACCACATCGCTCTCGGCGCCGCCGATCTGAAGTCCAACGCTGCCGCCTTCAACCCGGATCGAAGCCGGCGCAGTCCAGCCAGTTCCACCGGACTTCCGGCAGGTCACCACACCCTTGCCATACTTTCCACCAAGAATGAACGCGCCCTTCTTCAATCCTGGCACGACGATCACACACTGCGCCTTTTCCAGCAGTTCCTGCGGGATGCCCTTATCGGGGGTATCCATAATTTCCGAAATCACGCTGGCGGCATCGTCCAGCCGCTGCACAGTCTTATTCTCTTTCGCAAAGGCAAGCGCCCCGGCAACCATCGCGATCAGCACAGTAATACTAACTCGCATCGATTCGCTCCTTCCACAATAGTGTAATGATTGGTAGATTCCTAGTGTAACGATTCGCGCCTGCGTTGTGGAGCTTACTTTTTCCCCAGGAACCGCAGCCGGACCGCAAATGCGCGTACCTGCCCGCGCCCGTAGGTTAGGAACATCGGGGAATCGATGTTGTTGTTCACCACATTCGGATTTCCGTTGTTCGTCAAATTATTGAACCCGAACCGCCACGCCCAGAGATAGTGCATGAAACGAAATTTGCGCTCCAGCGCCAGGTTGATGTTGAAGTAATTTGGAAACCGCCGCGAATCGGGCGCGCCCACCAGATAGTCTTCTTCATTCACCACGCTGAATGGAAATCCCGTCCGGTATTCCATCAGATACACGACGTCGGTCTCACCAATGATGGTTTGCAGAAAATGTGGCAGCACGCCTTTGGGCAGGGGCGCCCAGCCCCAGGTCATGAAGCGGTTGGGCGTATCCCAGGCGAAAGGCCCGGGGCCCTGCGCTGCAAAAACCGGATTGTCCACGCTGAAATCCACCACGGAATCCGACCGCGCTTTCGACCTTGTGTAACCCGCGACCCACTCAAACCGGCCGCCAAACGTACGGCGCACCGTGAACTCGGCAGCGTCGTAGCTGTCGTGGCGCCAGTTGCGCAGCTGGTACAGTCCCCCGGGGTAGATCCCGCCGAAGGCTTCCAGTTCGTTGACAAACGTAAATCCGCCGCTTCCCACTTTGTGGATGATCGAAGCTTTTCCGTAGAAATCGAACGGCAGCTTACGTTCCGCGCTGATACTGACCGTACGATAACGCGGCGCCGATAGGGCATGATCGTTAATCAGAAAAGCAGTTTCGACCGGTCCGCGTATTCCTCCGCCAGGCAGAAAGAAGGTCGACAGGCTCGCCTGATCTTGGTTCTGTGTCAGCGTGGAAAGGGTCAGCGCGTCGTGAAACACGCCGAAGCCGGCCGACAGCTTGGTCTCGCGTAGCCAGCTTGGCGCGTACGCGATCGAGATCCGCGGCGACCAGAGCACGTCACGGACAATCTCATCCCACTCCGCCCGCAGGCCGGCCTCGATCATGACGCCTTCCCGTGGCGTCCACCGATCCTGAACGTATTGCGCAGCTTCGAAATTCTCGCGCGCTTGCCCCCCGTTTCCCACAAACGTGACCAGGCGCGCTACCGACATATCGTTGCGTAGCACTTCGTAAGGATGCCGGCTCACCAGGCGATTGAAGGAGCTGCGCTCAACGTCGATGCCTGCCTTGAATTGATGCGCGCCAGCCCAGTGAAACTGCGGCAGGAATGCATTGCCCAGCCACTGCTGGCGGTTGAAGCGCCGCGTGGCATCCTCGAAGTAGTTCCCGCGCTGTCCGAACGGAAGGATCTGGAAAATCGAGCCGCCTTGTGGGCTCTGGCGCATCAGACCTTGGGTGTCGGAAAATCCAACTTCGATCAGCGCGCCACTGCCGAAATAGTGCTGATCTCTCACCGTCGATACATATAAATGGTTCCGGTTGTTGACTGTCGTTTCAATGGGGTTGAGAAACGATAGCCCGTGCCGGTTGTCGTCGCCATAGTTGACCAACAGGCTCCCCGTCAGGATGTTCGCGGGCGTGACGTTCACCTGAAAGCGGCTCAGATTGCTTGTGGTGAGGCTCCGGCTCTCGTTCTGTCCCCGCGCCAAACCGCTGATGATGTTCAAGTCGTAGAACGTATCGAACGCGTTATGAAACCATGCGCGTCCCTTCAAGAGCGGGCCGGAAGTATCGATGCGCGGGGTCCATTTATTGATCTGAAACCCATTCTGGTTGCTGATGCCCGGGATGAAGTTCGTTCCCGAGAATCGCCAGTGGTCGTCGCCCATCGCCGTCTTGATATCCAGCGAACCGGCCGATCCTCTGCTCTTCTCCGCCGAGTAGCGTGCCGTCTCCAGATCGAGCGAGCGCACCGCCTCGATGCTCACGCGCGCATCCAGCCGGCCCGTGTAAGGGTCGGAGATGTTGAACCCGTTCAGGGTGACATTGGTTTGATCCGTCGCGCCGCCGTTGAAATGCAGGTTTCCGTTCGCATCCTGCACCACGCCTTGCATCATCGGCAGCGCGCTGCGCATGTCCTGCGATGCCGGATAGGGAACGGCGAGAATCTCCACCTCGTTGAGTTGCTTTCGCTCATCTGGCTCCTGCGTGTCGATCACCGGCGGCGAGTACTTAACTTCCACTGACTCGGTCAGCTCCTGCAAGTGATTCAGCGTAATGGTGAGATGATTTGGTCCTTCCTGAACGGCCACGGATTTTCCGGAGTAGATAAAAAATCCCAAACCCTCGGCCCGTATCTGGTACTCACCCCGAGAAGTAACTTCAAGACTGAAGTTGCCGGCGCTGTCGGACGTCGCCGTCACGATGCCGGCGCCGGAAGTGAACTCAATGCGCGCGCCCGCGACCGCAACTCCATTTTCATCAACCACGCGCCCCGCCACCGAAGGCGGCGCTGCGGACGCGGTCTGCCAGGCGAGTACCGCGAAAACGCAAATCGATCTCGCCGCCCGCATAGCAAAGTCAATTCTAGCGAGAATCGGGTAACAGAAGGAACGGGCCGCTCCTTTCGGCTGCATCCGGAAACAGACGCCACACCCGGTTGGGCCAGCGAACGCTAGTTCAACCATTCTCAAGGGATGCAAAGATTCCGTGGCGGCAAAAGACTACACTAATTGAATCGGTCTCTATGAACATCGAGGTTTTTTTAACCGAAGCCGAAATCGCGCAGGAGTTCGCCGAGTCGATCGAGGCGCGCGATCTGGCCGAGAAGTTCTTCTATTGGTTCCCGCGGTCGGTACGCGCCTGGCTCGACCTATCACAGAATTCCGTCACCGCCAGCCTGCGCCAGTGCTGGGACGGCCTCAGCGGCGCGAATGCGCGCCACATCGCGGGCGATGCCGACGCTA
>DATLVQ010000298.1:0-7409 GCA_035577325.1 Bryobacteraceae bacterium
TGCTCTGACAACGTGCGGCTATCGCATCCTGACGCGATCGAAAGACGCTGGAGCTGATGCGTTCATAAAACGGCGTAGGAGCCTGTTCGTTTTCTTCCAAGGTCATCCGGAATATGAAGCCGATACGTTATTCCTCGAGTATCGCCGGGACGTCAGGCGCTTCCTCACGCGGGAGACAGAGTCATACCCTCCAATGCCGCAAGGCTACTTCAATGCGGGTATCGTTGATGCATTGACGGCACTGCAGGAGCGGGCGTTGTCGGACCGGCGACAAGAGCTGCTTGCGGATTTACCAACGGCGCTCGTGTCAGGCAGAGTCAGGAACACATGGCGTTTCGGTGCCGTCTGCATCTACCGAAACTGGCTGCGTTATCTGTGCGCAAAGAGGGATCGACGGCTGGAGGTGAGCCAAGGTCCTACGGAATACACGGGTATAAGCTATGCCACCCCGGTGGCTCCCCAAAAAATGCCCGCTGTGCAAACACTCGAAACGGAGAGAGGTGCTGGTCGCGAGATCCTGGGGAGTCGCCAAATCGGCGGAGGCATCCAGCGGCGCGAGTCTTACTAAGACGATATGGAACGATTTTCGATACAGCCGATTGTCAGCTCTGCACTGCCCGATGTAGCCAACTTCCTCAGCAAGTGGCGCGATGATGAAAATGAAAACTCGACTGCACAGGGCGTTTTTTGTGAGAGTTCTGCAAGCATCGAACGTCGTCTCAGGTGGCTGCTGCTTGAAAATCCAGTCGTAACGAACGGCGTTCCACATGGATATTGCATTCGCGATCGCTTGGGGAGCATCAGAGGTCTAACGCTTTGCTTTCCCGCCGCCTTCTTGACCGGGGATCAGCGCCTTCTGGGACTCTGTTCGGGCAGTTTTTTCGTCGAACCGCCGGCTCGGACACTCGGATACTATCTGTTCAGGAAGTATCTGGCTTCTCCAGGTTTTTCTTTCTTCTTTGCGACCACCTGTAACGCCAATTCCGGCCCCCTTTGGCAGAGGTTGGGCGGTTGCGCGGTGCCGAATTCGGAAACGGAGCACATTCTCCCTCTCAGACTTGATGTAATGCTCCCGGCCCTGGTGAGCGCAAGAACTTCGAGTGGCGTGGCATCGGAAATGGCTCGCCTCTTCGGCCGGTGCGCCAACCCGATTGTGCGTCTTCTCGAGCGGCAATCGACGGCACTCACCATCGAACCTTCGCGAGACTGGGAGAAACTCTCGAAGCTTTTTCACCGCCAGAGGGTTGCGGAATGGATTACCAGCGACCGATCGCCTGAGTTCCTGCAATGGCGATATGGAGGGACCTCGCCCCAGCGTCCATGCGACATCTATTTGTTCCGCGACCGACGCGGCAATGAAGGATGGTTCGCTCTGGGGAACGTGCTGCGGGGGCGCCACGGGCAGATTCGAGGAGCCGTTTTGCTGGACGCGACCTGGCCTCAGGAAAAAATGAGCTTCGGGGATATTTTCCAGGAGATACTGCGCCTCGTAGCCGGCAAAGCAGACGCCATCTTCTTCCGGCCGAGGCCCGGCCTTGACTATTGCCAGTACAGCCGTTGGATCATCCCGCGCAAATCTGACCCACCGCCCGCCTTTGTCATAACTCGTAAGGGCGATCCGCCCTTAGCGGCTGCTTCTCTGGATTACGGGGACTGCGCCATGCCCTACGGCACCTGGATGGCTCAAAATCCGGCGGTGGAAGACAAGCCACAATCTTACGAGGCGGCCGACCGAAGGTCTAAAGAGCTTTCCGGCACTGTGTTGTGATTAATAACCTTTCTTCAAACCTGGCATTGGATGAAGTCCGGAGTGCCGTGGCAAGACTCCAGGGCGATATAGCCAGCGGGCCCATTGTCCCGAATGTTACCCCGCACGAAATTCGCAGTTATCTGGCTTCCCGATATGATTTCACCAAGCCGGTCGAGTTGGACGATGTCGTAGCTGACGTCGAACTCATGTTACGAACGTGGCAGGTGCAGGTCACGCATCCTCGTTACTTTGGCCTCTTCAACCCCAGTGTGACGCTTGCGTCGGTCGTCGCGGACACCCTTGTCGCCATGTACAACCCTCAGCTGGCGACGTGGCGTACCTCGCCCGCGGCGAATGAGATCGAACGGCACACGCTCGCTTGGCTGATCGGCAAGTTCGGCCTGCCCGCTAGTGCCGCCGCCAGTTTCACCACTGGTGGAGCGGAATCCAATCTCTCGGCCGTCATCGTCGCGCTGACGCGGGCATTCCCCGATTATCACGAAGCCGGCCTTCGGCGTCTGTCCACAGCGCCAACTATCTATCTGACGCAGGAAGCGCATCATGGGTTCGAAAAGATCGCGCATATGACGGGGATCGGCCGCCGAGCGCTTCGTAAGGTAGCCACGGATCGTGGTCTCAAAATGGATCTTCGAGATCTGGCAAGGCAGGTGTCCGCAGATCGCAGAGATGGATACGCGCCATTCATGGTGGTCGGCACGGCGGGGACCACGGCCGCCGGCGTGATCGACCCCTTGCCGGATCTGGCGCGTTTTTGCCGGTCTGAGGATCTCTGGTTTCACGTCGATGCCGCGTGGGGAGGCGCCGCCATCATTTCGCCGCGGCTGCGCGGCCATCTAACAGGAATCGGCGACGCGGACTCCATCACGTGTGACGCGCACAAATGGTTCTCTGTACCGATGGGAGCAGGTATGTTTTTCTGCCGGCATCCCAACGCCCTTGCCGCTGCGTTTCGCACCGAGACTTCCGTCATGCCGGGAGAAACAGACGGGGTCTCTGATCCATACAGCACATCCGTGCAGTGGTCCCGCAGGTTTATCGGACTGAAGCTCTTCATGGCGCTGGCTCATCGTGGCGAATCGGGCTACTTCGAGATGATCGAGCACCAGGCCCGGATGGGCGACGTTCTGCGGAAATCGCTGACGCGCGCAGGTTGGCAAGTTGTGAATACGACTCCCCTACCTGTGGTGTGCTTCACACGAAACGGATTGGTCCCTGCAAAATTCCTGGCCACGCTACATGAGCGCCAGATCGCGTGGATGTCCGAAATCCGGTTGGGCGACGGTCCGCCTGTTGTGCGCGCGTGCGTTACGAGTTTCCGTACGACCGAGGCGGACATCGAGTGGGTAGTACGCGAGATGACCCGGATCGCACCCGCGGAAGCTGAGGCGATGGCATGAGAAGCGAGACGCTCGCGATTCACGGCGGCTACGAAGTCGATCCCACTACGAAGGCGGTAGCCGTTCCGATCTATCAAACCGTCGCGTATGCATTCGATAGCGCCGACCATGGAGCGGCCCTGTTTAATCTCGAAGCCGAAGGATTTCGCTACACTCGCATCAGTAACCCGACGACTGCTGTCCTGGAGCGGCGCGTTGCCGCGCTAGAGGGTGGATTGGAAGCGTTGTGCGTGAGCACAGGGCAATCGGCTGTCCACTATGCCGTGCTCAATCTCACCGAGCTCGGCAGCAACATCGTCTCTGTTCCGCAGCTTTATGGCACCACCCACACGCTGTTCGCTCATATTTTTCCAAATCAGGGAGTCTCCGTCCGTTTCGCGGAGTCGGATCGGCCCGATGCCATTGAAACATTGATTGACGACAAGACGCGGGGAGTTTTTTGTGAAAGTGTCGGTAACCCGGCGGGAAATATCTGTGATGTTGAGACGCTCGCTCGGGTGGCGCACAAATACGGCGTCCCATTGATCGTCGACAATACAGTCGCCACACCTATCTTGCTGCGGCCGATCGAATACGGCGCCGATATTGTCGTTCATTCGCTGACAAAGTTTATGGGCGGGCACGGCACCACGCTTGGCGGCGCCATCGTCGACAGTGGCAAGTTTCCCTGGAAAGAGCACGCGCAACGCTTTCCGATGTTCAGCCGGCCAGACCCTTCGTATCACAATTTGGTCTACACAGAGCATTTCAAAGAGGCAGCGTACATGGGCCGCTGCCGCAGTGTCTACCAGCGGACGACGGGATCCGTGTTGTCCCCCATGAGCGCATTCCTGCTGCTTCAGGGTATTGAAACGGTCGCTTTGCGGGTCGAGCGTCATCTGGAGAACGGCCGCAAGGTGGCTGAATTCCTACGCAAGGATCACAGGGTGGAATGGGTCAACTATGCGGGGTTCACAGATAGCCCCTATCACGCGCTCGCGCAAAAATATCTCGGCGGCCACGGCTGCTCTTTGATGACCTTTGGGGTCAAGGGGGGATTTGAAGCCGGCAAGAAATTCTATGACGCGCTCAAGTTGATCAAGCGACTCGTGAATATCGGCGATGCCAAATCATTGGCTTGCCATCCGGCTTCGACCACTCATCGGCAGATGTCTACAGAAGAACAATGCAAGGCTGGAGTGAGACCGGAGACGATTCGCCTGAGCGTCGGCATCGAGCACATCAGCGACATCATCGCCGACCTCGATCAAGCGCTCGATGCGAATGTCCAGCGTCGAAGCGCAGTCGCCGAGGCGGCCATTGCCCGGGATGCGTGAGCCCAAGTGGTTTTCAGTCCAGATATTTTATAGGCCGCGAAGCATTTGAAAATATAAGCTGCCGACGAGGGCGACGAAGCTCCATTTTTTCGAGACCGTGCAGTGGTCCGGTTCGGATCCAAGCTTCCGAGTTGCCGACCATAGGACCCGGAACGGCTTGCAGGTCAGCGCTTGCCGACTTTCTTATTTACTACTTCGGTTCGCTCGGTCAAGCCGCGCCTATCCTGCCTTTTCAGCTTCCGCGATCCGCAAACCCTAGATAACTGGATTTATCATCCTGCCCCAGAGAAGTGTGCCATGCGGCTGTCTGGTAGTCGGTCTGCGGCTACTCACCGATTAGGTCAGAGCGAGCGAGATGCCATGGTATGACGCCAGCTGTTTCCTGACTTGTTAATGACGGAGATTTTCGTCGGCAAAGTCGAGAGCCAGCCGATCGCGTCCGTGCCGCCAATTCCGTCTGCCAAGCCGTAGGCGCGGACCTGTTCACTTCTTCGGCGTGTACCCCTGCCACACATACTCCAGTGCCAGAGGCAGGGTCTGTGCCTTCACGCCGCGATCGCAGTGCACAGCGTTCTTCGCAAAGACAAACTGGTAAGGATATCCCTTGGCGGCCAGAGCCTTGGCCATGCGTTCGTTGGCCAGGACCCAGTCGTGATAGTTGTCGCGGGCGATGAGAATGTCCCGATCGCTGACATGCATCCAGATGCGTAGCGGCTTCTTCGGGCTGTTGGGAATAAGGGTTTCATGGAACTCCCATGCGCCATGCGGGGTCTCGGGGTTGTACGGCCACTGCTGGTATACGAACGTGCCCGAGTAGCTTAGAACACGATGGTAGAGATCCGTGTGATACCAGGCCATCGCCATCGCGGCCGCTCCGCCGGAACTGCAACCCATCGTCGCCCGCCCGTCGGGATCCCTGGTGAGCTTCACGTTGTATTTCTTCTCCACCAGGGGCAGCACTTCCTTCTCCACGAACTCCGCATAAAGCCCAGACATTGTGTCGTATTCCAGTCCCCTCTGGCTGCCCTGAGCGTCGCCGCTGCCGTTACCAATGGAGATCGCAATCATCACCGGCACCCGGTGCTCGGCGATCAGGTTGTCGAGTGCGGTGAACAAAGTCCGGTCAGGTCCATCCGCTCCGACGATGAACGGCGTCTCCGTTCCGGGTATGTATTGTTTGGGAATGTATACCGTCACCCGGCGTGTATAGGGTGCGGGATAGCTGTTGACGATCACTTTGTTCGGGTCCGCCGGGTCCGGCACGGCGAAGGTGTTGGGCTCGCGCGCGATGCCGGGATAGATGTTGCTGTCCTTGGATTCCATAGTGAATTCAAAGACGTCACCCTTGGGCACGTTTTCGTTCGCGGTCATTTCCGGCGCGGGATTATGGGTAGGGCCGATGATGAAGTTCCCGTCTTCTTTCGCCGAAGGAATGGCGCCGTCGGGCAATTCCTTCGCTTTGACGTAGCCGGGCGTATTGGGATCGCGAGTCGGATCCGGCGGGCGCGCGCTGCTGCTGGGCGTTGCCTTAGCTTGCCCTTCTGCCGGAGTTTGAGCCATTGCCGGGCCCAAGCCGGCCATCAGGCAGATCAAGAATGCGGTGGTGCGAACACAAAACATGCAGAACTCCTTTCCACCGATCTTAACCTACACTCCTTCAAATGCACCTGGGCCAACCCCGGCGGACTGCCTGAAGCTATGACCTGACGAGGATCATCTGACTTTCCGACGATCTGATAGCATTGCTTGCGAAGTCAAGTCTCCAAGCATCACATAACCGATGCTTAGTGCCTTTGCGGTTGGCCAGCGTAATTTGAGTTTATCGGACGCTGTTTTCTGCCGCATCCCCGGTTAGTCGGCCCGTGAAAACCCGAAGGGTCAAGTGGCCGCCTTTGCGAAACAGTAGAGCGCCGCGCAGGTACGGATGTAGATCCGGCCATCGAGAATCGCGGGCGTGGCGAAGGTATCTTCGTCGAGGTTATTGACAGAAAGAATCTCCCATTCCGGATTTGCCCGGAGCACGACGACTTTCCCGTCCTCGCTCACCACAAAGATCCTGCCGTCAGCAGCGACGGGCGAGGACCAATAGCGGCCAGGTGCTCCGGTGAGACGCGCCTGTTTGAACACGGCACCGTTTTCAGGGTTCAGGCTGGTAAAGATCCCATCGCGGATTAGATAGATCACTCCCTCGTAGAACAGCGGCGATGCTGTGTTGGGTAGTGCCTTACTGTATCTCCAGAGAACATGGCTCTTGGTGACATCGCCGCGGCCGCCGCCTCGAATCGCGACCAGACAGTTCTCTGCGGTATTGCGGGACTGGTGGAACAGCCACTCCCGCGCGTCGATATATCCATCATGGTCGAGATCAGTGTCGGCGAACCATTCAGCGCTGCTCGTCGGCATCTCCCCGGGCGACAGCTTACCGTCATGGTTCTTGTCATACTCCGCGAGAGCTCTCGCAAAATCAGGAATCTGGGTGTGTTTGTCCTGACTGCCATTACTCTCCCAGCCGCTGACAAATATGCGATCGCGGTCGATGACTGGCACGGACTTGAGTTGCCACGCCATGCCGCGGACCCACCACAACTTCTCACCTGTCTCGATGGCGTACGAGGCCACTTCGAAAGATCCTGGAACGATCAACTCCGCCGGCCCGTTCTTTGGCCGGTAGACCGCGGGTGTGGCATAACCTCGCGTGTACTCCGGCCGCATTGTCTTCCACAGCACGCGCCCGCGCGACGCATCCACGGCAAGCAAGTACGACCCAGTGTCCTGATCGCAGATCAGCACCAATCTTCCATTGGCGAGGATCGGTGACGAGCCATGACCGTTTACGTTGTTAAACGGACCGAGCGGCAGACGCCAGCGTTCGTTGCCATCCGGCCCGTAAGCGAGCAGCCCGAAGTCGCCAAAGAAAACGTAGAC
>DATLVQ010000299.1:0-6384 GCA_035577325.1 Bryobacteraceae bacterium
AAGGAGTAGGAGCATGAGAACGACCGAACAACTACGACGGTGCGGGCCAATCGATCTGGTTGGATTTTATCAGCCGAGGCTTGATTCGAAGTGGGGAGTTGAAGCACAATGGTCGAGCACGGTGACTTGACCGGCGTCACCAGCAATCCGACTATCTTCGAGAAGCTATCGATGGCGGATACGGTTACGATCAGAGCCTCAGCCGGCTTATCGCTGCCAAGCCTCAACTCAGTGCCTATGAGCTGTACGAGCGAATGAGTATTCTTCATCGGCAGGATCCATGGCGAAAGAAGCTCGGCCCCGCAAAGCAGTGAGATCTCCTGCAGGACGCAGAAAAGAAGACCTGGGCGGAACCCAGGAGCGGCCTTCGATGCCAAGTGAAACGGTCTCAATCACAAGCGAGACCGCCGACGGGAGCGGCCTCGAACCCAGTCCGCCCGCCGTATCTTTCCCTGTCGTCGGCATTGGGGCTTCCGCCGGCGGCCTGGAGGCATTTAATGCACTCCTCACGGGGTTACCGGTCGATACGGGAATGGCTTTCGTGCTCATCCAGCACATGGACCCCCGGCACGAGAGCCTTTTGCAGAACCTGCTTCAAAAGGCGACCGCGATGCCTGTAATCCAGGTCAGCGACGGAATGGTAGTTGAACCCAACCACGTCTACGTAATCCCGCCGAACACACTCATGACCATCTCCAAGAGGAGCCTAGCCCTTACATCTCGGCCGGATCGCCTAACGAAGAATCTCCCGATCGACCATTTCTTGGAAGCGCTGGCCGAAGACCTGAAGGCTACCGCTATCGGTGTCATTCTCTCCGGAACCGCTTCTGATGGCACCCTGGGTCTGGAGGCCATCAAAGCTGAAGGAGGCGTCACGTTTGCGCAGGACGAAGCATCGGCCCAGTACCCGAGCATGCCTTTGAGCGCCGTCGCAGCCGGCTGTGTGGATTTCATTCTGCCACCGGCGGCGATTGCGGCGGAACTCGCTCGGCTGGCCCGTCATCCTCACCTTCGGAGCTTCGAGCCGTTACCGGAGACCGGCGACGATGTTTTACGCCGAATTTGTGTGCTCTTGCGAACGGTCACAGGCGTCGATTTGCAGTTGTACAAGCGGACGACCATAGGTCGCCGGGTTGCCCGACGCATGGCCCTTCAAAAAATAGATTCCTTCGAGCAGTATATGCAACTGCTGCTCAAGGACCGCGCCGAACTTGTTGCGCTCTGCGACGACATATTCATTCATTTCACGAGGTTTTTTCGGGATCCGGAGGCCTTGGAGGCTTTGCGGCGCTCCGTCTTTTCCAAAATTCTCTCCAGTACGGCCGACGCGATCCGGGTATGGATACCGGGCTGCTCCACCGGGGAGGAGGTCTACTCGATTGCGATGCTGCTAATCGAGCAGTTGGCTGAACACAGTAGTCAGGCGAAGCTCCAGATTTTCGGCACCGACATCAGAGACAGAGCGATCGAGCAGGCACGTGCGGGAATCTACCCGGAATCGAGCATGGTGTATGTTTCCCAGGAACGCCAGAGGCGCTTCTTCAGCAAGGTCGTAGGCGGCAATCAGATTGCCAAATCACTCAGGGAGGTCTGTGTCTTTGCCCGCCACGATGTGACTAAGGACCCGCCCTTCTCAAAAATGAATCTGATCAGTTGCAGGAACGTGCTGATTTACATGGGTGCCGTGTTGCAGAAGAGAGTGATCGAAACTTTCCACCACGCCCTCAAACCAGACGCGTTCCTCCTCCTCGGAAAGTCTGAGTCGCTAAACGCGTATGCTCATCTCTTCTCGATCGAGGACCCAAAGCATAAGATTTTCTCGAGCATTCCATTTAGAGCGCCCCCCATGGCCGCTGCAGCTGCCGAAAGTCGGCGCGCAGAGCGGGTTAATGCGGCGACCGCTTCCGCGACCGTCGCTTTTGATCTACCCCAGTCGGCGGAGCGCGTTCTCCTCGAACAGTACACGCCGGCAGCGGTGGTCGTCGACCCAAATCTCCAGATCATTCAGTTTCAGGGAAACATCAGCCCGTTTCTGGCGCCGGCAACAGGAGAACCAAGCTTTCACCTGTTCAGAATGGTGCGGTCGGAGCTTGTGGTGGATCTGCGTACGGCGATTCGCCAGGTGAAGAGAGGAGGCGTCGCCGTTCGCAAAGAGGGGATACGGTTCAAGCAGAATGGCGCATTGAAAACCGTTGACGTTCATGTGTCGCCACTGAAGGGACGCCACCCCAAGGACCTCGATTTCCTGGTGGTGTTCCGGGAGGCAGCGGCGCAAGCGCCAGCAAATCCCAGAAGAGCGAAGCTGACGCGCTCCGAAGTAAGGGAGCGCACAAAGTCCGATACTGCGCGCCTGGAGCGAGAGTTGGCTTACACGCGCGAACAGCTTCGGGCGATCGCTCAGGACCATGAAGCCGCCCGCGCGGAGATGCAGGCGATGAACGAGGAGGTGGTTTCGGGCAACGAGGAGTTGCAAAGCACGAACGAAGAGCTGGAGACGGCCAAAGAAGAACTCGAGTCGTCCAACGAGGAGCTCAATACACTCAACGAAGAACTACAGACTCGAAATGCCGAGCTATCCCAGTTGAGTGACGACCTGGGCAACCTGCTGGTGGGCATAAGCATCCCGATCGTGTTTCTTGACACCGAACTGCGCATCCGGCGTTTTACTCCCCTGGCGGGAAACGTACTGAATCTAATCGCCGCAGACGTCGGGCGGCCGCTCGCCGATATCGCGCCTACGCTCCAGGCTACGAATTTGGGCGAGTTAGCTGCGCAAGTAACCGAACACGACCAAGTCGTGGAGCGGGAGGTACGGGACCGGGGCGGTCGCTGGTGGGGATTGCGAATGCGGCCTTACAAGACCGTAGACCAAAAGATGCGTGGCATCCTAATGGCGCTCCTCGACATTGATGCCGTCAAGCGCAGCCTCGATGAGACCCGTGATGCGCGAGACTTCGCTGAAGCGATCGTGGAAACGGTGCGCGAACCCCTAGTTGTTCTTGATGCGGAACTTCGAATAGTGAAGGCGACGCAGAGTTTTTACGAGACATTCCGGGTTTCCCAGCAGGACACAAATGGGAAAGTCTTATTTAATCTGGGCGACGGACAATGGGACGTACCACGGCTGCGTGAACTCCTGGAACACCTCTTACCCCTTAACAATCGATTCGAAGACTTCGAGGTAGAGCACAACTTCCCGTCCATCGGCTATAAGTGTATGGTTCTGAATGCGCGGCAGATCCACCGGACTTCCAGCAGCGCGCCGATGATTCTGCTTGCCATCGAGGACGCCACCGACCGGAAGCGCGCAGATGAGGACCGGGTCCGGCACGATTCGGCGATTCGCGACGCCGCTTCTCAGGCGATTCTATCTGCGGGACCCGATGGCAAGGTTGTGATGATAAATCGAATGGCCGAGATGATGTTCGGCTACAGCCGCGATGAGCTCCTTGGGCAATCGGTGGAGATGTTGATACCAGAATCCTTCCACGAGACTCATGTCGGGCACCGCGCCGAATATTTCGCGGCGCCACGACATCGGCCGAGAGGACTCGCTCTCAACTTGAAGGGGCGCCGTAAAGACGGCACGGAGTTCCCGGTCGAAATCGATCTAAATCATATCGAAACGAATGAGGGGACGCGGGCAATCGCATTGATCACCGACCTCACCGAACGGAAGCAGGCATCGGAGGTAATTCGCGACAGCCAGGCCCAACTTGCGGTTGCGCGCGAGATCGCAGGGCTCGGCTTGTGGGATTGGGACATCCCAACGGGAGAGATCCGTTGTTCGGAGGAATGGGGACCTCTACACGGGCTGGCGCCGGGCACAATGTCCATTTCTCTTGATGAGCGGCTGAAGTTTATTCACCCCGACGACCGTGAAAGCTTCCGGAACGAATTCAACCAAACTCTCCAAGGCGTCAAGCCATACGAGGCGGAGTTCCGCGTGGTATGGCCGGACGGCACGATTCATTGGCTCATGGCAAGGGGACGAATGGTGGGCGATCTGGAAGGAAAACCTATTCGAATGCTTGGAGCAAGCATGGATATCACGAAGATCAAACTGGCCGAACATGATCGGCGCGCTGTGGCTTCAAGATTGGCGGCCGCCCAGGCGGACGAGCGCCGGCGTATCGCGCAGGAACTGCACGACGATCTGACTCAACGGCTCGCCGGAGTGGCGATGGGCCTCGGCGGTCTTATGGCGAATCCTCCGGCCTCTTCCCGCGCGCTTAAGAAAGGCCTTCTCTCGCTTCAGACCCGCGCGGTCAAGGCGGCGGAAGTCGCACGCCATATCGCCTACCAACTGCACCCATCGGAACTGGAGGATCTGGGATTCGAGACGTCTATCGCGGCACACTGTGAGGATTTCGGCAAGCAGGAGAGAATAGCCCTCAGGTTTACCGCACGAAAACTTCCCTTGGAAATAAAGCGAGAGATCGCCGCTGTTTTGTACAGGACAGTGCAAGAGAGCCTGCGCAACATCGCCAAGCACGCCAATGCCAGCCGAGCCTCGGTCACGCTGGAAGGAACCGCGGGCCGGATTCGTCTTTGCGTGAAAGATAACGGGAGAGGGTTTCTACTTAAATCGCTCAACGCTAGCTCCGGGCTCGGTGTCCAGATCATGAAAGAGCGGCTGCAGATGATAAACGGAACGTTCTCGATCACGTCGCAGCCCGGCAGGGGCACCCAAGTCACGGCGGAGGTTTTGGTCTGAGGATCATCAAATGAAGCGCGCTCGGGTCCTGCTTGCGGATGATCATTCCATCATCCTGACTGGAATCCGGAGTTTGCTGGAACGCGACTGCGATCTGGTCGGGGAGGTCAACGACGGGAGATCGTTAGTAGAGACTACCCTGAGGCTCCGACCTGACCTGATCATCCTCGACGTTGGCATGCCCCTCCTGAATGGGATCGATGCCGCGAAGCACATCAGGAAGGAATGGCCGGCCGCGAAGCTTCTTTTCCTCAGCATGCATGCCAACGCGATTTATCTTCGTCAGGCTATGAACGCCGGCGCCTCAGGCTACCTTCTCAAGACTTCTGCTGCGGAGGAGTTGCTTCCAGCGGTAGAAAGAGTTCTCAAAGGGCAGATCTATGTCAGTAGGGCATTCGACCAGAATGTCGTGGATACCTTGCAGACATCGCGAGGGAAGCGGTCCCGGTCAGCCGCCCAACTGACGGACCGGCAAAGGGAGGTGCTTCAACTTGTCGCCGAAGGGCGTGGGAACAAGGAAATCGCTTTGGTTTTGAATATCTCGTTGAAGACCATTGAGTTTCATCGAGGACAAATCATGCGGAAACTCGGCGTTCACACGGCGGTCGAGCTCACGGCATTCGCCGTTCGGGAAGGTCTTGTGGGGGAGTAGGCTCCCATACTGCTCGCATTGGTTGTACGCAGCGCCGGTGCAGGAGACTACTCGTGCTTCAAGCAAGATGAAGAGCGTCTTTAATCCCGATCTCCACTTCAATGCGGCCTAATCCAGAATCTTTGCATGATCAATTCTCCGTTCAGCGTTGCAGCGCGTCGACAAAACTCCAGATGTGAGGCGCCACAGTACGAACACTTCTTCATACCGCCTGCTCGGATTCCCAGGTCCGCCATTGTAGGCGGCCACGGCTAAACTAACGTCTCCATTGAAACGATCCAGCAGATCGCGGAGTAGCAAGCCAGCGAACGTTGTTAGCACGCCGTGATCGACGTCATTCACCTTGAGCTCCGGTTGAGGCCTCAGACGCTCTGTCCATAGTTCCGTTCGTCGTTCAAGTGTACCTCGCTGGCCGGCCCAGAATCCTGTGCGTCAACTGGCTCGGTGCAGTGATATGGCGAACTACTTTTGCTTTCTCTAGCGCCATATGAGCTTGTGGCACCGGTTTCAGAAGGCGCGTCTTCCCAATGGAGAGCTGCCTGGGCGTGTCATCGTCTGGCGGCCTCCTTAATCAAGCCTTCAATTGCTTTCTATCGCCTCAGTAAAAGTTGGGCCCAACCCGCGGCCGAATGAAAGGTGCGGAACGACAGTGAACGCGCTGACTGAGTATTGTCTTTCCATCCTCTTTGGGATTCAGACGGATCCGCTTGAGAAAGCTAGTTCATTAAGGAAAGTTTACCGAACGCCAGCTCAAGAGGACATCAAGAATGGCTGAAATCACGTCAAGCCGTCGTCAACACCGTGCATCTCGCGGATCCTTCATATGCGAGGTGTCTTTCAGGATGATTCCGGCGATCCGGATAGTCGGATTGCCGGTGACGCCGGTCAAGTCACCGTGCTCGACCATTGTGCTTCAACTCCCCACTTCGAATCAAGCCTCGGCTGATAAAATCCAACCAGATCGATTGGCCCGCACCGTCGTAGTTGTTCGGTCGTTCTCATGCTCCTACTCCTT
>DATLVQ010000300.1:0-8994 GCA_035577325.1 Bryobacteraceae bacterium
GCGGGCGATGAGGTGGCAGTATTGCCCGCCCGCGTCCAGAACTGTGATTTGTGGAACTTTGATTTGAGCCGGTGGCGCGTCTATGTGCACGGACCTCTATTTTGCCATGCGCTATCGCGTCTGCGCCGCCATACGCTGGGCGACGATTTTTCTTGAATTATCGAGTAGCACCCTGGCCTTGGGCATGGCATCGACGGCTTTCTGCACCATGGCGTCGGTTTCGACGGCGATGCGGCGGCTCTCGTCGATGCTGAACGCCGTCAGGTACATCTCGCGCTGCAAGCTTTCCTTGATCCAGGTATGATCCTGCGCCCATTCGGCTTCGGTGAACTTGTAGCCCTGCTCGATCAGGTAATCGTGGAGCTCGGCCAGGATCTTTTCATCGGGCACCCAGCCCTTGGGCAACTTGGCTTCGCGGTTGCCGAAATAGTGCTTGGTGAAATTGAAGAGCGCGTACTTGCGCGCGAGGTCGGTCTGGAAGCGATCGAACTTGGGCACGAACTGCTCGTCGGGAGAGATTCCGCCGCCGCCATACACGGTGCGGCCGCTGTCGGTCATTTTGACGTCCTGCGGATTTCGCGTTGCCGTGTCTTTGCGGTAATAGTAATCGAAGAACGAAACATTGCTGTAATCGCGCTGGATCAACCTGCCACTGGGCGTATAGTATTTCGCAGTGGTCAGAGCCAGGCCCGAGTTTTCCGCCAGCGGATACACGGTTTGGACTAAGCCTTTGCCGAACGTGTTATCGCCCAGAATCCAGGCGCGGTCGTGATCCTGGAGGGCGCCAGCCACGATCTCGGCCGCCGATGCCGAATAGCGATTCACCAGCACGACCATGGGATAATCGTGCCCCATATTGCCTTTACGCGCGGTGTAAGTCTTCTCGGCCGAGGCCCGGCCGCGGTGGGACACGATGGTCTGCCCCTTTTGCAGGAAGTGATCGGCGACAGCCACGCCTTCGTTGAGCAGCCCGCCCGGATTTTCGCGCAGATCGAGGATCAGGCCGTGAATATTGTTCTCGCCCAGCTTGCGGAGCGACTCCTCCAATTCTTTGCTGGTGTTCTCGTTGAACTGGTCCACATCCACGTAGGCGATGCCGGGTTTCACCCAAAGGGCATCCTGCACGCTCTTGCGCGAAATCTCATCGCGAATGACGTTGAAAGTAATCGGCTTGTCCACGCCGTCGCGGATGACCACAATCTGTACCGGTGTGCCGCGCGGACCCTTCAGCATGTCGGCAACTTCGGTGGTGGAAAGGTTGTCGGTTTTTTTATCGTTGACCTCGGCAATCACGTCGCCGGGGCGGATGCCGGCCTTGTATGCAGGCGAGCCGTTGAACGGCGCCAGCACGATGGTCTTGCCGTTGCGCGGCTGCACCGTCATTCCGACACCGTAGTAGTGGCCCTTCTGGTCCTCGCGCAGGATCTGGAAATCGTGCGGGTCGAAGAAATTAGAATGCGGATCGAGCGTCCGCAGCATACCGGGAATGGCGCCTTTGTAAATGGCCTTGTCGGGATTCACCGGGTCAGCGAAATTGTCCTCCACCAGCGAATAGACCTTGGTGAAAGTCTTGAAGCTGGCACGGATGCTGTCCTCATCGGTAGCAGCAGAGGCAACCTCCACGCGCGGGCCATAAACGCCGCCCAAAACCGCGCAAATCGCGATTGTCGAAAGGAAAAGAAAAAACGAACGCCGCTTATGGGCCATCCAGGGGAACCGTCCTTAGTTCTCAGTATAGCGTGGCGACGGGGCTTGCGGTCCCGTGGTGGAATTAACACGTGAGGCCAACTGCTCGAAGTTCAGCGGGTTAGCTGGCCAGCTTGAGCTCTATCTTTTTCTGCGCGGAGTCCAGCCGGACGATGCGGAAACTGCGGATTTGCCCCTCGCGGGCCGGTTCGCTCTTGCCGGTGGACGATCCGCCGGCTTCGTTATGCTTCCACTTGGCGGCCAGCATGGAACTGAGCGCGGAGAGGTCGGCTTTGGCAGGATCCGCACCGGCGGCGGCTACAGTGGCTTCGGCCGCCTCGATATTGCAGAAAGCCTGAATACCCTCGCCCAATTCAACCGTGGCTCGGCCGCGGGCGATATTGGCTACGCGGCCGCTGACCAGATCGCCTTCTTTGTGTTCGGCGATGTACTCGTCGATCGAGGTGGGTTGGAGCTGCTTCAAACCGAGGCGGATGCGGCGTTTTTCACGATCCACTTCGAGAACCGCGGCGCGCACAGCCTGGCCGGTCTTCAGCACATCCTGCGGATGATTGATGCGCTTTTCCGCGCTGATGTCGCCGACATGGATCATGCCCTCGAGCCCTTCATCAAGCTGTACAAATGCGCCAAACTTAGTAAGGCTGGTGATGGGACCTTCGACCACTGTGCCTACGGGAAAGCGTTTCTCGGCCTGCGCCCAGGGATCGCCCAGAGCCTGTTTGAGACCGAGCGAGATGCGGCGCTCGGCGGCATTGACGCCCAGCACGACGGCTTCTACCGCATCGCCTGGCTTAACGACGTCGGAGGCCTTGCGCACTTTCTTCGACCAGGAGAGCTCCGAGACGTGAATCAGGCCTTCGATGCCGGGCTCGAGCTCGACAAACGCGCCGAAATCGGCGACGCGTGTCACTATGCCGCGCACGCGCTCGCCAGTCTTGTGTTGCTCGGCCACCAATGTCCACGGATCAGCTTGCAACTGTTTCATGCCAAGCGAGATGCGGCGCCCCCGCTTGCCGGTGCCCTGCTCGATCTTGAGGACTTGCACCTCGACCCGGTCACCGGGCTTCAGCAGGTCCGACGGCTTGTTGACGCGACCCCAGGACATATCGGTGACGTGCAGTAGGCCGTCGACGCCGCCGATATCGACAAACGCGCCGAAATCGGTGAGCGTGCGCACCGTGCCTTGAACGGTCGTGCCTTCTTTCAAGTCCGCCAGCCGCTGTTCCCGGTTGCGAGCTTCTTCCTCCTCGAGGATGGCGCGGCGGTCCACCACCACGTCTTCGTCGGCCACGTCCACCTTGATGATCTTGCAGGTGATCTCCTGCCCGACCAGTTTTTCCAGTTCGGCGGCGTCTTTGGCGCCGCTGCGCGAGGCCGGCATGAAAGCGCGCACGCCGATGTCGACGCTCAAACCGCCTTTCACCACGCCGCTGACCACGCCAGCGATGGCGCGCTTCTCCTGAAAGGCCTTCTCCAAACCCGCCCAGTCCTTGGGACGCTGCACCTTAAGCTTCGACAGCAGGTAGTAGCCCTCGTCGTTGCGTCCGGTGATGGCGACGCGCAGCTTGTCGCCCGGCTGGATGGCGACCACTCCGGTCTTGTCGCGAAACTCGGCGGCCGGCACGATGCCCTCGATCTTCATGCCGATGTCGACAAAAACGGAATCGCCAGTGACGGCGATGACGGTGCCATCGCGGCCGTCACCGTGGCTCTTGGCCGGTGAGGCATGCGCCTGTTCGAACTGGGTGAGTATATCGCCGAAAGAGGACTTTTGTTCCGCGCCGGTGGCTTCCGGATCGCGTCCTACTACAGAGTTGGGCATGAGACTTTGTTTTTATTTTGGCACAATCGCGGATAAGATAGCGACTTGGCTGGGCGGGAATCGATGCGGCGGTGGATGCGGTGGGTACGCCCCCAGGACGTCGTGCTGCTGGTGTTGTTCGCGGCACTGACGGCTACGCGGCCTACATTGGACCCTTCGGAAGTGGCTCTGTTTCTGGCGCTGGCGACTCTGCACGTGGCGGAGCCGAGGGTTCCGTTCCTGAGCACAAGGCGCGGGAAGGTACTGTGGATCGTTCTGCAGCTGCTCTTCTGCTACCTGCTAATCGGCCTCACCGGGGCCTTGAACAGCCACTACTACCTCATTCTGCTTCTTCCGGTGGTTTCGGCGGCGACGTATTTCGGAGTGGTGGCTACACTGCTGTTCACGCTGCTGGCCTACGGCGCGTACATTTCATTTTTGCTGTTCGTCGATTTTAGCCGGTACACGATCGATCCCGACCAGATCCCTGTGCTGGTCCTGCGGGGGGCTTTTCTTGCGATTGCCGGAAACCTGGTGAACGTGCTGGCGCAGGAGTTGCGCGTGCAGTCATCCAAATCCCAACAGGTGGCGGTGGAGCTCGCGGAGGCCAACCGGAATCTGCGCGAAGCGGAAGCGGCGGTGCGACGGTCCGAGCGGTTGGCGGCGCTTGGGCAACTGTCGGCCGGACTGGCCCACGAGTTGCGAAATCCGCTCGGTACTATGCGAGCTTCGGCCGAAATGCTGGCGAAGAACGTGACGGCTGAGAACGAATTGGCGCGCGAGATGGCAGGCTTTATTGCCACGGAAGTGGATCGGACGAATTCTCTGGTCACACGTTTTTTGGAATTTGCGCGGCCCTTGAAGTTGCGGCCAGCCGTGGTCGACATCACGGAAGTGCTGGACCGAGCCGTGACGCTGGTGGAGCGCGATGCGACCAAGTACCGCGTCACGTTTTACAAGAATTACTCACCGGACCTGGCACCGTTCCCAGTGGACGCCGAACTCATGGAACGCGTCTTCTACAATCTGCTGCTCAACGCCGCGCAGGCGAGTGCGGAAGAGAGCGCGATCACCGTAAAGACGCGCGTGGCGGATGGGACCGCCGAAGTTGCCGTGATCGATCGAGGGCCGGGGATCGATGCGAAAATCATGGAGCAGATTTTCAATCCGTTCTTCACCACCAAGCCCGAGGGAGTCGGGCTCGGGCTGGCCATTGTTTCCAAGATCGTGGACGAGCACGGCGGTAGAATAACGGTGGAAAGCGAACCTGCAAAAGGCACCGTGTTTCGCGTTTACCTGCCGGTCCAGCCGAAAACATGAAGCAGCGCATCCTGGTGGTGGACGACGAGGAAAAACTTCGCCGCGTGATCGAACTGCAGCTCTCGACCGCCGGATTCGACGTGGATAAAGCCGCGTCAGCCGAAGAAGGGCTCAAGCTGGTGGAGCGCGCCGATCTTGTTCTGACGGACCTGAAGCTGCCGGGAATGGATGGACTGGCGCTGCTGGCCGCGATCCGCCGGCAGAATACCCGCGCGCCGGTGATCGTCATGACGGCGTTCGGGACGATTGAAGTGGCCGTGGAGGCCATGAAAGCAGGCGCGGTCGACTTCCTGCTGAAACCATTCTCGCTCGATCATCTGATGGCGGTGATCCACAAAGCACTTGAAGTGCGGGCGCTGCGCGACGAGAACCGGCAGCTCCGCGAAGAACTTGGCAAACGGTATCAGTTCGACAACATCATCGGCCGGAGCCCGGCCATGCAAGAAATCTTCGCCACGATCGAGCGTGTGGCGCCAACGCGCGCGACAGTTCTATTGGCGGGCGAAAGCGGCGTCGGCAAGGACTTGATCGCGCGCGCCATCCATTTCCATTCTCCGCGGCGCGACCGGCCGTTCGTGAAAATCAATTGCACGGCGCTGCCCGAGAACCTGATGGAGAGTGAGCTGTTCGGCTACGAGAAAGGCGCGTTTACCGGCGCCAATACCACTAAACCCGGTAAGTTCGAGCAGGCGGACACGGGAACGGTTTTTCTGGACGAGATCGGCGACGTGCCGGGTTCGATTCAGGTGAAGTTACTCCGCGTTCTGCAAGAACGCGAGTTCGAGAGGCTGGGGAGTAACCAGACGCGTCATATTGACGTCCGTGTGATTGCCGCCACTAACCAGGACTTACGCGCGGCGCTCGAACAGGGCACATTTCGCGAAGATCTGTATTACAGGTTGAATGTGGTCCCCATCAACATCATTCCTTTGCGCGAGCGCATGCCCGACATACCCTTTTTGGCGGAACACTTTCTGGGCAAGTATGCGGAGGAGGCTGGAAATAGAATCACGGGCATTACGCCGGCAGCCATGAGTAAGTTGGCTTCGTATCATTGGCCGGGTAATGTACGCGAGTTAGAGAATGTTATCGAGCGCAGCGTGGTCATGTGCACCGGTGATCGCTTGGATGCGGCCGATATCAAGCTGGATAATGCGCCGCGGCCGCGCGGTGCCGGCGGAGACTTCTCCCTGCCCCCGGGCATGACGCTGGATCAGTACGAGCAGGAGCTCATTCGCGAGGCGCTCAAGCGGGCCGACGGGAATAAGAGCCAGGCCGCACGTGCGCTGGGGTTAACACGCAACGCGCTGCGATACCGGCTGACGCAAATGGGGCTGGAACCGGAGGGCGGCCAGCCCCAGGATTGAACTACTTCTTGCGGTCGCGGCGGAGATCACGGCGGTCGCGGCGAAGATCACGGCGGTCGGCACGCGCATTGCGTTTGTCGGCCTTCACATCACGCTTATCCTTCTCGAGGTCTTTAGTGTCTTTCTGCAGATCTCTCAGATCGTGCCGCGCGTCTTTGTATTGGCCATTCTTGATGTCCTGACGGACGTCTCTCTTGTCGCTTCGGACATCTCTGGCGTCCCTCTTGATGTCTCGTTTGTCGGTATTGATATCTCTGCGATCCTGTTTTAGATCCTTGCGGTCGCGCCGGATGTCACGCGCGTCGGCCTTCAGATCCGGCTTACCGTCCTGCGCCAAGACCAATGGGCCGGCCAGCAACAGGGCGCCGCATACTAACCCGAACAAGTTGAAAAAGTTTCGCTTTGTCATTCCTATTTTGTGCTCCAGTCCGCTTCCCGTTACCTACCGGAAGCCAGTTGTAACTTGCTGGACTGGATAAACACGCGCACGCCCGTGATGTTGCGATTAATTTCGTGGAGGCACGCGCTCCCTGCCCGACAAAACGTTAAGCAGGTGACCAATGTTACAGTTCTTAAAGGAACTGCGGGCTTACACGTGATCGAATACCGAACCGGCAACAAACTAGACTTAGACCAGGTCATCGAGCTATACCGCGCGTCGACGTTGGGTGAGCGAAGACCCGTTGATGAGCGCGAGCGCATGGGTGAGATGCTGCGCAACGCTAATCTGGTAGTTACCGCCTGGGATGGCGATCTTCTGGTAGGCATTTCGCGATCGGTGAGCGATTTCGCGTACTGCACCTATCTTTCGGACCTGGCGGTACGGCTGTCACATCAGCGGCGTGGCATAGGAAGGGAACTGGTCCGCCTCACGAAAGTGGAATCCGGTCCTAAGACGGCGGTGATTCTGCTCTCGGCTCCCAAGGCCGTGGACTACTATCCGCACATCGGCTTCACATATCATCCTTCGGCGTGGGTTCTGCGCTGAGGCGACGCCGTTATTTGGGAGAGGCCCACACCGACGTGGCCTTCCGATCCTCGCCGGGGGGCATGCCGGACTTCAGCATCTCGCGCGCGCAGTTGTATCCGGGAGCGCCCATGACGCCGCCGCCTGGATGCGCACCCGAGCCGCATAAATAAAGGCCGCGTACCGGCGTGCGATACCGCGCCCAGCCGGCCACCGGCCGCATGACGAACATCTGATCCAAGCTCATTTCGCCATGAAAGATGTTGCCGCCGGTGATGCCGAAACGGCGCTCGAGATCGAGCGGCGTAAGCACCTGCCGGGCCACGACGATGGAGCGGATGTTGGGCGCGTACTCTTCGAGAACGCTGAGCACGTGGTCGGAATACGGCTCGCGAATCTCGTCCCATTTCAGTCCGCGCAGCGTGTACGGCGCATATTGCAAAAAAATTCCCATGATGTGATGCCCGGGCGGGGCGAGCGACGGGTCGTACATGGTGGGAATCGTCATCTCGAGCAGCGGACGCTCGGATGGCCGGCCGTATTTGGCGTCGTCCCACGCCTTCTCAACGTATTCGATGGACGGGCAAATATGCATGGTGGCACGGTGCTGCGGTCCGGCGCCTGGGAGCGCTCGGAAATCGGGGAGGCCCGATAGCGCCAGGTTCATCTTGAGCGAAGTGCCCTCCGTGCGGAAATGCCGGATGGAATCGCGAAATTCGGAATCGAGATCGCCCTCGTCCAACAGCCGCAAAAACGTGGCGTGCGGATCGAGATTCGATGCCACGGTGTCGGCGTCAATCTCTTCGCCCGTTGCGAGCACAACGCCGCGAACGCGATTGCCGCTGACGGCGATTTTCTGGACCGGCGCACTGACGCGAATTTCGGCGCCATGCCGGCGGGCGGACTGCGCGATGGCTTCCGAGATTGCACCCATGCCGCCGCGCACGAATCCCCACAAGCCCCGCTTGCCGCCGACGCCGCCCATGCAATGGTGCAGCAGGATGTAAGCCGTGCCGGGCGACCGCGGGCCGCCATTGGCGCCGATCACGCCATCGGTGGCAAGCGTGACTTTGACTTCCGGCGATTCGAACCATTCGTCCAGCAGATCGGCGGCGCTCTGGGTGAAGACTTTCACCAGACCGACGATTTCGCGGCGGTTGAGTTTGTGCAGTCGGGCGGCCACCTTGATGTAATCGATGAAATCGCCGACGCCGCGCGGCGGAAACTCGGGCGGAGTCGTGAGCAGCAGCGATTCCACCACCTGGGCCAGCTTCTCCAGATGCTGCTCGAACGCCGGATAGGTTTCTGCGTCCCGTTTGGAGAACTTCGCGATCTCATCAAGCGTTTTGCGCTCGTCCTGCCACATGAAGAAGTGGCGTCCATCGGGGAAGGCCGAGAAAAAGGCCGGGTCCTTGGCATCCACCAGATAGCCGAAACGCTCGAGTTCGAGCTCGCGCACAATGCGTTCCTGCAGCAGGCTGGCCAGATATGCCGCGCTCGAAACGCGATAGCCGGGCCACAGCTCCTCGGTAACCGAGCAGCCGCCTACCATCTCGCGCCGCTCGAGAACCAGCACCTTCCGGCCGGCGCGCGCCAGATAAGCGGCCGCGACCAGCCCATTGTGGCCGCCACCTACGATGACAACGTCGAATCGATTTCCGATCATGAAATGCAGCCGAAAATACTACGGGCGCCGCCGGAACGCGACCACCGCAAGCGGCGGCAGCGTAATCGAGATGCTGTGCGGCCGGCCATGCCGCTCGACAGCGCGCGATTGAATACCCGCGCCGTTCCGCACGTCGCCGCCGCCGAAACAATCGGCGTCGGTATTG
>DATLVQ010000301.1:0-2405 GCA_035577325.1 Bryobacteraceae bacterium
GTCGACGCGCAGCGATCCAGCGGTCCCGAGCAGCGGTCTGACACTTAGGGCAATGGCGATCGCGGCAGCTGTTATAGGAGATGGGGGCACGATGTCCGCAGCGGGTGCACTCATCGAGATGCCCGCCGAGTGCGGCGGTACGACATCGCCGAATGGCCAGCAACACTTTGATGTGCTTCCAACGGAGCCAGTGGCGATTTCGTTCGAGGAAAGCATCTCCCGCGGCGCAGATCAGATCGGCCACCTCGAGTGGTGGCCGGACCATCTACTCTTCCTGCGGCGAACGGCCTTCGAGCGGCAGTGAATCCAATGGACTCGCGGCCGCATGCAAGTGACGTTGGGAGAGATGCAGATAGCGGGCCGTCTCTTTCAGATCGTTATGACCTAACAGGATCTGAATGGTGCGCAGGTCAGCACCATCCTCGAGTAGATGCGTCGCAAAACAATGCCGAAGCGTGTGCGGATGAACACGTTTCTGGAGGCCCGCTCGCTGGGCGGCTTCCTGGCAAGCGTTCCACACCACCTTGGTGTCGATCGGCGTATCACCGGTATGCCAGCGGTTGCCTGGAAACAGCCAGGCGCTTGGCTTGCGCTGTAATCCGCGCCAGTGCTCACGCAGTGCCTCGAGCAGTTTTGGGCTGAGCATCACATCCCGGTCTTTGCGTCCCTTGCCGCCCTGGACGTGAATCACCATGCGTTGGCTATCGATGTCGCTGACTTTCAGGTGTGTCAATTCAGCGCGTCGTACTCCGGTGGCGTAGAGCGTCATCAGCAGGGTGCGATGGAAGGAAGTGCCGGCGGCCTGAATGAGTTGAACAACTTCTTCCTGACTGAGGATCGCTGGCAGGTGATGGGCCCCTTTCGGATAGGGAGTGTCGGCGATGCTCCAGGCTCTCCTGAGCGTCTTACAGTAAAAGAACCGCAAAGCTGCCAGACGGACCGCGACGCTACCCGCTGACAACTTGCGCTTCTCAAATAGTTCCGCTTGGTATTCGCGAATGTGTCGAGGGCCTAAGCGATCCGGGGAGCAGTGGAAGTATCGAGCAAAATCCTCGACTGCGCGGATGTAGGAAGGTGTGGTATGTTGAGCGTAATTACGACGCTGGAGTTCCAGCATCATTTTTCGAAGTTGGTTCACAGGAACACCTCCTGTGACCCACATTTACATCAAGTCATCGAGCAACCAACGCTCCATCACCTCACGCGAAGCGTCCGCCGCCGGGCGGCTACGTCCAAACGCGGTAATCGGAAAAGTGAAGTTTTGCTTCACATCTTCGGTAACCCCGACTCACAGGCACTTTAGACGTTTGAGCAGACGCGCGTCCTGGCGGCGAGAATGATTTTGCGATCGGCGGGATCGTTGGAGAGGGTGCTCAGCAGGCTGGCGCCGTCGTAAAGAAAAAATGGAGGATCTCAGGAGTTTATGAGGCGGCAGGAGTCAGACTCTTCGTCGAAAGATAGATCGGCCTCTGGGCGGTCGATTTCAGGGATCGTTGCGGCGGGGTGCCCCTCCGCCATTGGCTCCGGTGATGGGGGCTCTGGGAGAGCCGGCCTTCTTTCGTTTATCAGGGGCGTGAGCCAGGGACTCTGCAGTGCGGCTAAAGCAAGCTCTTCATCGACGCCGCTGTAGAGCGAATCAGCCAACTCCTCTCGTGCTTTGTCGATGTAGTTCTCGCCATGCGTTTTTCGGAGTGACTCAAAGATGGACCGTGCGACTGTTGCGCCCAGCTTCGCTTCGATGAGGTTTCGGGGCTTGCCGGACTTGTAGGTCCTGAGCGCGGCGCGAAACGTAAGCAGCGAATCACCTGGGCGCTCGTCGAGACCTTCGGCAAGTGCCTGCACAAACTGCATTTGAAAATCTGATCGATTCTTGAGCTTTTGCTCGAGTTCCGCGAACTGTGCTGTCTGTGTTTCTCTCAGCTTCCTGACATCTACCGCATTGGAATCCCACAGTTTCTGAACGTCCTTGGCTAAAGCCCGTGAGTATTCGTTGCGCATTTGAATCATGGCTTCGGCCGTGGCGTTTTTTGTCTGTTGGTCGATCATTTTCAGGCTAAATCTGGCAACCAGGACAAAGACGCCAGTCAGGATAAGTCCCATGATTCCCACTGTCCCCACTTGTGTGTTGAGGACTCTTTGGTAGTAGGACTCGTACTGCTTCTGCGTACGCGTGAGGTAGTCCTTTTCCATCACTGCGGTGCTTACCACTTTTTCGGCGGCATCGGCACGCTCCTCGAGCTTCTTGAGGCGGTCTTCCAGGGTGGCGCGCGAGCCTTTTTGTGGCTGCTCAGATCGAAGAGGAGGGCTGAAAATAGCGAGAAATGCAGCTAGAACCAGGATACGTTGGCGTTTGGAAATCACGGGTCCAACTCCTGACTGGGACACCCAATTTAGTTGCTGGGCGG
>DATLVQ010000302.1:0-7234 GCA_035577325.1 Bryobacteraceae bacterium
CGCCTGCGCTTGCCGACAAGTTGGTCCATGATGGAAACGTAGTCCTGTCGCTCGAGCCGCGTGGCCTGCCCGCCGGCCAGACTCGCAGATTGCTCGGCGACTGGCTCAGCAATACGCGCGCGCTGATGATCGGCCGCGATCTGGCGGGCATGCGCGCCGGCGACATCATTAGGGGCATCGACCAACTAGCGTCACGCACCGACGTCGACACGAATTCGATTTACGCAGCTGCGCGCGGAGTCCAGGGCGTTTGGCTGTTGATGGCCGCCGCCATCGAGCCACGCATCCGCCGCATCTGGATCGACCACACGCCATACAGCCTGCGCACCGCGCTCGACAATCCGCTAAGCCACGACTTGCACGATGCCCTAGTCCCAGGCTTCGCGCTCCGCTGGGACCTGCAGGATCTCGTGAAAGCCATAGCGCCGCGCGAAGTGATCTGGAGCGACCCCACGGATTGGATGCGGGAAGTGCAGCCGCATCTGGAAGGATACCTGTATCGGACGCACGATGAACCGGACGAGCGGTTTGTGAAGGACTTGTTGAAGTAGGTGTCAGGTTCCAGCTATCCGTAGGTTCTTAGCTTGCTGACACCTCGCACCTTTTCCGTTACAACTTCCCATGCATGCCGTGGTGCTGCCCCACCGTGTTCACGAGTCCCTCGATCTGCTGCTCAGGAATCGCCAGGGCGACTTTCACGGTGTTGCCGTCGGCTTTCACATCCAGGCTTTGGACCAGAGCGGAAATAGCGGCGGCGCTGGCTGCTGGCGCGTTGGACTGCACCATGGACCCGAGGAAACGCACGACGTCCGCGAGAGCAGTGGCGTTTTTGTCGGAGTTTGCCACGGCTTCGCCGGATATCTGGATGATGGCACCCAGCTTAATGCCACCACTGGTTTGCAGGATGGACTTCACAACATCGGTGTTCAGCATACCGTTCAGCCTGGTGTCCGGCATTTTCTGGTTGGCCAGGGCGGCAAGGGGCACCATCGAGACCGACCAGGCATCGAGCGAATTGCTCAATTGATCGATCTTCGCCCCTAGCGCGGGATCGATGGCGCCATTGGCTGCGGCATGGCGGTCAATGGCTCCATGGACGCTGGCCAGGTCGCCGGCCACGGCAATCGATCCGTCGAGAAATGTTACAGCGTGGGTGAGCGCGTCGTCCTTACCGGTCAGAATATCCACTCCGTTATAGGTCTCGACGGTGTGCCCGCCAAGGCGGGCTGCGGCGAAAATTCGCGCTGCGTCGAACGTTCCGCGCGCCAGTACCAGGCCCCGCTGGCCGGGCTGTCCGACCGTGCCCATCAGCACCTCGCGCAGATCGCGGCGGGGATCGAAGCCCGTGGTCGCAGCGAGTTTGGCAAAGCCTTCATCGCCATTCTGCATGTGTGCCAGCATGAACTGGCCGAGCGGCGAGTTCCTGGCCTGCTCCACATTGATGCCGGCCACCACCTTGGCGTCCGGCATGAGAAGGCTGACCAACTGCGGATCGGCGGCCGGCAACAGGCCGGCGAAAAGCAATAAAGCGACTGTGGGGCGCACTGCGCGGAAGTTCATGGTATCCGAACCTTTCTCTGGCTTAAACGCAACGCGTGACACGAAAGTTTCAACTAAAGATTCACTTTCCGGTCTCGACCGATACCGGCGTAACTGGCACCTGCTCGACGATTTCGATGCCGAAACCTTCGAGCGCCACAATCTTGCGAGGGTGGTTGGTGAGCAGCCGGATGGTGTGCAAGCCAAGATCCGAAAGGATTTGCGCCCCGATGCCGCTCTCGTGCTGAAGCTGCTGTTGCCCGGCCACGCCCGAGTAATGCATGAAGTCGCGGCCGTGCGAGACCATTCGGGTCGCGCCCTGCTCATCCTTTTCCATCCGCAAGCCCGGGCCGGTCTGGTGCAGGTAAACCAGCACGCCTGTGCCCTCCTGGGCGATCTGGCGCAGGGACTCGCGCACCAGTCGCTGGCAGTCGCAGAATTTGGACCCGAACACATCCCCGTAAACGCAATGGGAATGCATGCGGACTAGCACGTTCTCGCGGCCAGAGGGCTCGCCACGAATGAGGGCCAGATGCATCTCTGGGTTGAGGTCGCTGGCGTACGCCACGGTGCGGAATTCGCCGAATTCGGTCTCGATGCAGCCTTCGGCGCGGCGGTGGATATAGCGCTCGTGCTTTAGCCGGTAGCGGATCAACTGGGCCACCGAGATCATTTTCAGGCCATGATGGCGGCAGAATTCCTCAAGTTCGGGCACGCGGGCCATGGTGCCATCGGGATTCATGATTTCGCAGATGACGCCCGCGGGAACGAGCCCCGCAAGCCGCGCGAGATCTACCGAAGCCTCGGTCTGCCCGGCGCGCACCAGCACGCCGCCCTCGCGGGCGCGGAGCGGGAATACGTGGCCGGGGCGGGCAAGATCAGAGGGCCGGGTGGCGGGGTCGATGGCGCTCAAAATTGTTCGCGTGCGGTCCGCTGCGGAGATGCCGGTGGTCACGCCCTCTCGCGCGTCAATGGACTCGCAGAATGCCGTCCCGAAATTCGATGTGTTTTGCGGCGAAATCAGAGGCAGCCGCAGGTAATCGCAACGCTCCGCGGTTAAGGGCAGGCAGATCAGGCCGCGGCCATGCGTGGCCATGAAGTTGATGATTTCCGGCGTGACTTTTTCCGCGGCTATGGTGAGATCGCCTTCGTTTTCGCGGTCCTCGTCGTCGACCACGACCAGGATCCGGCCCGCGCGAATTTCGTCAATCGCCCCGGAAATGGAGACGAACGGCATTAAGTTACTTTTACTATAGCGTCTTCTTGTAGCGAGCCAGAGCCGGGAATACGTCCTGAAATGGACAATGGGCCGGCGGGCGCGGCTGGCCTACCTGTTAAGATTAAGTTCTGAGCCCTGGGGTGAGTTTGCGAGCCGCTTCATGTCTTTGCTTCTATTGCCAGTTGCGCCGTCGTTACCGAAGCTGAACCTTCTCGCCATTTTGGACATCCTGTTCGTCGCATTCCTGGTCTACCAGTTGCTCATGATCGTGCGTGGCACACGTGCCGGCCACATTCTGCTCGGCATACTGACTATGGTGATGATTTACGGGCTGGCGGTGTGGGCCGGGCTGGAAGCGCTGCGGTCGCTGCTGTCCTACATTGTGCCCTATACCGCCATCGCCGTGATCATTCTGTTCCAATCGGAAATCCGGCGTACGCTGGCGCGCATCGGCCGCAAGCGCTGGCTGGGTCGGGGATTCAAGCGGCCGGAGTCGATCGACGAGATTTTGCTGGCACTGAGCCGATTCTCGCTGGAGAAGACGGGGGCCTTAATCGTACTGGAGCGAGATATCGGGCTGCGGACATTTGTGGAAAGCGGCGTGCGGCTGGACGCGGAAATCTCCGCAGACTTGCTGCTTTCGATATTCCGGCCGGGTGCGGCGCTGCATGACGGCGCCGTAATTGTGCAGAAGGACCGTATCAGTTCAGCCGCTTGTTTCCTGCCGTTGACGACCAATCCCGCCGTGCCGGCGAACCTTGGCACGCGGCACCGTGCAGCCATTGGCATCACCGAGGAGAGTGACTGCCTGTCACTGGTAGTTTCCGAAGAAACGGGCGATCTTTCGATGGCGGCCTTCGGTGAAATTCATCGCGGCCTGAGCTTGCGCGAGGTGGACGAGCGCGTGAACGCACACTTTGGCGTAGGCAAACAGGGCGCCTCGTCCGCTGGCCCGTTTGTTCCGCAGGCGAAAGAAAGCCCCAAGACCGTTGAAAAGGCCGGCTGATGTGGACGGCGATTTTCACTCGAAATATCGGATGGAAACTATTGTCGCTAGGCGCAGCGGTGTTGTTGTGGATGTCCGTCGCGAGCGAGCCGGAGCTAGCCACGCTGCACTCGGTTCCGGTGGAGTACAAGGGAGTGCCGGATGATTTGGAGATTACGTCCGATTTCGTCGAGAACGTGGTGCTCGAAACACGCGGACCGGCAGGCCGGCTGCGCGATATGCGGGAAGCCCGATCGGCCGTAGTCCTCGATTTCTCATCCGTGCTGCAGCCGGGCCAGCGAACTTTCACCATCGAGCCGAGCAATGTTAGCTTGCCTCGTGGAATCCAGTTGGTGCGCGTCATCCCGGCGCAGCTACGATTTCGCTTCGAGCGGCGGATCGTCCGCGAAGTGCCGGTTGAGGTGCGGTTTACGGACCCGCGTGACGGGTATGCAGTGGCGAGCTATGAAGTGACCCCTGCGAAGCTCACGATCATCGGGCCGGAGTCGAGCGTCGAGCGCACCACGTCTGTCGTTACCGATCGCATCAACATCGGCGGTGTCCTCAGTACCAGCCAGTTCCGCGTGAACTGTTTTCTTTCGGAACCTCTGGTGCGGTTTCAGTCTCCATCGCAGGTCACGGTGCGCGTCGTGGTGAAAAAGAAATAAATGGGTAAGCAGCTGTTTGGCACCGATGGCATCCGCGGTGTGGCGGGCGAGTATCCGCTGGATGCCCGCACGGTGCATGCGTTCGGCATGGCGCTGGCCGATACGGCGCGGCACCTGAGTCCCGACCCAAAGATCGTAATCGGAATGGATACGCGCGAGTCCGGACCGTGGATCGCGGAACAGGTGGCGGGGGGCCTGGCGGAACGCGGCGTCCGCGCACGACTGGCCGGAGTCATCACCACCCCAGGTATCGCTTATCTGACGCGGTCGGACGAATTTGTGGCGGGCGTGATGATTTCGGCCTCGCACAACCCATACCAGGACAACGGCCTCAAAGTCTTCGGCCATTCCGGTTTCAAGCTGCCCGACGAAGAAGAGCACGCCATCGAGCAAGAGATTTTCCGGTTGGTTGATCAGTACACGGGCGAGCCGCAGTCCAAGGCGCTGGCTGTGGATCCGGGTCTGGATCAGCGTTACATCGATTACCTGCTCTCGACGGTTTCGATTCGCTTCGACGGTATTCGCATGGTAGTCGACTGTGGCAACGGCGCGGCATCGGGCCTGGCCGTCGAGCTCTTTCGGCGCAATGGCGCCGAAGTGCACGCGATATCCTGCCATCCCGATGGGCGTAACATCAACTTGAATTGCGGCGCGCTACACGTGGAGAAGCTTTGCTGGGCCGTCGGTGAGAAGCGCGCGGATCTTGGTGTGGCATTCGATGGAGATGCCGACCGCTCGATTTTTGTTTCCGGAAGCGGGAAGGTGGTGGATGGTGACGCAGTTCTGCTGATCGCGGCGCGCGCGTTGAAGGCGTCGGGGCATCTTGCCGGGGATATAGTGGTGGCGACAGTGATGTCGAATCTCGGCCTCGAGAAGGCCTTGGCGGAAGCCGGCATCCGCATGCTGCGCACCACTGTCGGCGACAAATATGTGCTTGAGGAGATGGTTCGCGAAGGCGCGGTGCTGGGCGGCGAACAATCCGGCCACGTGATTTTCCGCGAGTACGCGACCACCGGCGACGGGATGCTGACTGCGCTCCGGGTGCTAGAAACAGCGCGGCGCGCCAACGCTTCGCTCGATGAACTCACGCGCGATTTGCAGATTTATCCGCAGAGGCTCTACAACGTGCGCGTGCGCGAGAAGAAGCCGCTCACCGAGATGCTGGCCGTTGAGCATGAGATCAGCGCGTGCGAAAAAGCGATGGGCACGATGGGCCGCGTGCTGGTCCGGTTCTCCGGCACCGAGCCGCTGGTTCGCGTAATGGTGGAGGGGCCGGAACTGGCGCAGGTGGAAGATTTCGGCCGGCGCATCGCCCGCGCGATAGAGCACGAGATCGGCGTGTAGCGGGCTTGAGATTCCCGCAGGAACCGCAGGTTGAGGTACACGACATGGCAGAAACTCGGGTACTGCCTGAAAGGTGAGTTTCAGGCAGTATCGAAACTCGCCGAAATTCCTGTCATACCGAGTTAAACTATAAAAGAGGATTTCGTGCACTCGCATTACCATGGTAGCGGTACGGGCCGCATTCTGTGGTGGTCGCTGGTGGCCACCGCGGTGTTCGCGCTCGTCGAATTCATTGCGGGAATCCAAGCCCATAGTCTGGCGCTGCTCTCCGATTCGGGCCACAACTTTACCGACGCGCTGGCGCTGCTGCTGGCGTGGTTCGGCTTTTATCTGCAAGCCAAGCCGGCCAACGAAGTCAAGACATTCGGATATCATCGCGCCGGGGTTTTGACGGCCTTCATCAACGCTCTCACACTGGCAATTCTAGCGGCGTGGATTTTTTACGAAAGCTATCAAAGGCTGCTGCGCCCGATGGCCGTACATGGAACCGTCATGATCGCCGTGGCCGGAGCGGGGCTGGCGCTCAATGGCGGCGTCATGTGGGGGCTGCGCGTCGCGCGGCATCACGACATCAATATCCGCAGCGCATTTGTGCACATGCTGGGCGACCTGCTGGGTTTAATCGGCATCGTTATCGGGGCTGTAGTGATTCGCTTCACGGGCTGGCAGGAAATCGATCCATTGCTTTCTATTCTGATTGGCATTCTGATCATTTGGACCGCGTGGGACATCATCAAAGAGTCCCTGAACATTCTGCTCGAAGGCCTACCGCGGGGCCTCGAACTGCAGTCCGTGGTCGCCGCTCTGCGCGGTGTCGAGGGTGTACTGGACGTTCACGACCTGCATATCTGGAGCCTGGGTTCGGATACGCGTGCGTTGAGCTGCCACGTGCTGATCGAAGACCTGCCGCCTTCGACCAGCGAGCGCACGCTCCACCGAATCAACGATGTGCTCTGCGACCGCTTTCACATCCGCCATACAACCGTGCAGTTCGAGCACGTTAACTGTGCCGTTTCCGAAAGCGGCTGCGTGATCCCGGTGGATGTGAGCGAGGGCCACAGCGGTGCTCACCGCCACTAACTAGCGGCCGTTTGGCTGAACCAGTTTCTCCAGCTTCTGGATGGCGGATTCCAGGCGCTGCGGTTTCTGCAGCACTGGTTCGAATAAGTCGCCCACACGCGCAAACCGATCGAGCGCATTCCTGATATGAAAATGCGAGGGCATCAGGCCCGGGGCCACCTCCCGCCAGGCCAGCGGCGTGGCGACGGGAGCGCCGGGATACGCACGCACCACGTACGGCGCGGCGATGGTCTTCGATTCGCCGATCTGCAAGTAATCGAAATACACTTTGCCCTGCTCGCGGCGTGCCACCGGACGCGGCGTGGTGAACAAATCCGGCCTCTCCGTCGCCGATACGCGCGCGATGATTTCCGCAAATGATCGCACCTGTTCATACGAGTAGACCGGCTCGAGTGGCAC
>DATLVQ010000303.1:0-2629 GCA_035577325.1 Bryobacteraceae bacterium
TCAACGAGCTCGGAACCTGGCACACGGCCGACGTAGTCGGCGAGGCCACGGCACTTTTCATTACAGCCGGTGTAGGCACCCAGCATCGCCCGCGTTGAGCGTCCCACGCCGGCAGAACTGCTAGGCGGAGCGTATTTCACAGCCAGTGGCGGGCTTTGGCCCGGCAGTTGCCCGATGCGGTCAAATTCAGCTGCCTCGATGAGCGAATCCTTGACTTAGAGTGGACTCGAACTCGTAGGATGTCGCCATGGCAAAGAACTCGATGTCGATTGGTGAACTTTCTACCATTAGCGGCTTGTCGACGCATACGTTGCGGTACTACGAGAAGCTGGGCGTACTGAAGCCAATTGACCGAGCAGCGAGCGGGCATCGCCAGTATCGGGCCGACGCCGTAGCGTGGCTCGACTTCGTGCTCCGGCTAAAGATCACCGGCATGCCATTGGCAGAGATTCGAAAGTATGCGGAACTGCGCGCCGGCGGCGATGCCACCCTCCAGCCGCGGCTCACGATGCTCGAACTCCATCGCAAGCGCTTGGTGAGCAACATTTCAGAGCTTTCGGAGAACCTCACAGCGCTTGATTCGAAAATGAAAACCTATCGGAAGTGGCTCAAAGCGCAGAAGGTATCCAGTATCAAGGCGAAATAATGACCAACACAGTGCAAGACATTCAGGAATCTGCCGGCAACGACCGGTACATCCGCGGAGCGGCAAAACTCAAGGAGATTGATGGGCACGTCGGCGAGCGCGTTGTCGAGAGCCTCGCCGATATCGCTCCGGATTTCGCACGTTACATAGTCGAATTCCCGTTCGGCGATATCTACAGTCGCCCGGGCCTCGACCTGAAGTCGCGGGAAATCGCCACCATCGCAGCGTTAGCGGCCATGGGTAACGCGAGGCCTCAACTACAGGTGCACATTGCGGCTGCCCTGAATGTGGGTTGCTCCCGACAGGAAGTCGTCGAAGTGATGATGCAAATGGCGGTGTATGCCGGATTTCCCGCAGCACTGAATGGTCTGCTCGCGGCGAAAGAAGTGTTCCGCAATGACGACGCAGCCAGCGAGGGACCTCTTTAAGGTGTGATCGTCCCATTGAATGTCTCAGATGGCCGGCAAACCGCAACATCGCGGCAGCCCCGCAGACGGGACACCTGACTCCGGACCAGTTTTCACCGGGATGGAAGAACTCTGTGGACTGCGGCTACAAGAAAAGATGAAGTGCAGCTCGTCCTGCCATGAACCACAAGGCGAGCGCAGAGATGCAGTAGAGCCAAAATCGCAATACCACAATGTTAAGTGTGCAGTGAACGCCGCTATGAAGAAAACGAAAACCGACGAAGACCCACGCCGCCCCTACATATAGGGCATCCACCTGACGAGTCACGTAAACGTATAGCACGAAGGCGTAGAAAATGGCTGGCAGCTCAAAGAGGTTTTTTAGGTTGTCGGAGGGGTTTGCAACTTGTGGTGGTGAGAGACGTGCCAGCCCTGCGGGCGTGAGCTCTTCAGCCGTTAGCTTGCTCCGCATAATGAAAGGAATTCGTCGGGAATACATGTAGCTCCATACCGCGAATGTCAGAAGCATCATACTGAAAAATGGCGCGAAAATAGCAGACTGTTCCAAGACCGCCCCCTTTGTGTTCTCGGCACTCGAACGAACGACTTTCTCCCCTGCGGTTGCATGGCAAGCAGCATTGAAGCCTGTTTCAACGGCCGGTGTTCTCCGAGGCGTTCTGCGCCGAATAATCCACGCCCCGCATAATCATCGCGAAGTCCGCATTATTCGCATCCTCATGGAATAGCTGCGTAAATGCCTCCAACGAGCATTGCAACCCCTAGGCCTCACACCGTGCTATGAGTGTCTGCCAACGCGCTGCCCTTCGCTTGGACCTTTTCAACGCCGGCGATCAGGCTCTGCGCCTGTTCAATAGTGATATGGGCAACCCTACGAACACCATGTGCGTAAAGAGCGTTCCTAACAACTGCCAACGATCCTTGGGTCTGATCGAGCTGAATGAGACCCGCAGGCGACTCAGTATTTCCTGTGCGTTGGCCGCAAAATGCTGCGAGCGATGTGCTGCGGATAGGGGTACGACCACATAGGTCATGACAACGTAAAGCCCGAATCCGTAGATCAGGGCCCACATCACCGCGTTGTGCTTCAGTGCCGGCCACCGCGTGGCAACAAGAACAAACACCGTCGCCATGACGGTTGCGATCATAAAATGCGTAGCCAATCCGAGCAGAGCTGTCGTGGCACCGCCGGCGTTGGCTGCGTCTCTCCCGAGCCACCCGGCCGCCACCGAATGCAATATCTCAACCGGGGACATCTGGTAGCTGAGCGGTCCATAAACGACGAACGCGTACGTGATGTCCAACGCGCCGGCGGCCATGCCGGCGATCAAAATTGTGGTTAGCTGGTCTGCGAGAGATCTCACCAGAACCTCCACCACGGCTTCCGGAGCGTTGCCTGCGGAGTTGTGCTTGATGCGGATGGTGAGGAAGCGGCGACACCTTCCTCGGATGCGGCCTTGGAAGGGAGATGGCTGTAGTCCGTCATATCTTCCAGAGCAACCGCGACTGTAGTCGCCGCAACCGGCAGGCCTTCTATGGGCGTCAGGCCGAATGCGGA
>DATLVQ010000304.1:0-5056 GCA_035577325.1 Bryobacteraceae bacterium
CCTGGCGCCCTTTGAGCGCAATGCCCGCTCCATGCCGAAGTCGCCTGCCGCATAATAATGACCAGCGACCCTCGGCATGACGAGCGTAATGTTCTGGTCATTTGCTGTGACAGCGAACATTCCGTGGAGGATCACATTGAGCGTATTGCTGCTGCATCGCGCCGGCGCGTTTGCCGGCTTTAACGTGCGGCCTCGCGCGGTCTTAGTAATAATGGCGGTACTGGAAATCGTTGCAAGCGTTCTTAGAAGATCACGACGGCCTAGACTTTTCATGATGGAATCTCCTCTCTGTGTTCGGAAATCAGCTCCAAGCGCAGAGTCAACGCGGCCGGATTTGAAATGAGCCCTTGCGGCGTGTGTCCGGATGTACAGCGACACTCCGGGCGCAACGATCGCGGCCATGTCAGGTTGTCGGGTTCTTCCTGGTGCGCGCCTGCTCTACGCCTTCATCTCGCAGGCCGGAAAACAGCCGGACAACACCGGTTAATTTCCGCGTTGCCGGCTCTTCGCGCCGCGAACACCGAAGGGGCTTTCAAGCAAGCTTCGAATTGTTCGTGCCGCAGGGCCGGCTGCCGGCGAGATTCCACGCGATGAGCATTCAGTTCGCAAATGCCCCCGCATGATGAAGAACGACAGCGTTAGGGGATTCCCTTTTTTTTTGCGCGACGATACTGGCGGTGGACTAGTGAAACGTGGGGTTCAGCTCGACCAGACAGAGACAGTCAAGCCGGGAGAAAGTTATGGATTACCAGAATTCTTGAATGCTTGCGGCGTCGAGGCTGGTAACAAGAGAATCTAGAGATGGTGAGGCGGCGCAACGACCGTGTAAGTAGAGCTGCCAGCGCCCGCGCCGAAATCAACCTCTGCCGTAGACGCTGAACGCGGCCCAGTAGTACGGATGAAACCTGTCCGGCTGTTTACGGACGTCGGCAGCCGCCGCCCGCGCGGCAAGAGCCGCCGGCTGTCCTTCCAGGAGGTGGCCGTAAAATGCATTCATAAAGACGGCAGTGGCGCGCGAATCCACATTCCACCTGCTGGCCATCACTTGCGGCACGCCCGCTTCCAGGAAAACGCGAACCAGGCTCTCCGGATCCGCGGCGCCATCACTCTCCACGCCTTCCGTGGCGCAGGCCGAGAAAACAGCCAGTGTGCAGCTGCGAACACTCGAGGCGTCAAACCTTGATGCTTCGAGCACTGGTGCGCCGTCGTCCAGCGTTTCCATTTCTACACGCGAGCCATCTGCGGCCAGCAACAAGCCCACGCGCGCGGCGTTCGATATGGAGTGGCCCGCATAGTGAAAAACGGCAGCGCCGGGCATTTCCCTTTCAACGGCGATTGTACTCGCGCGTTGACCGGTGAGCAGCCGTGCATTCGTAAACTTCGACGCAATTCCGCGCGCTTCGTCAGCCGCCTCGGGAAGAGGCGTGAAGGCTGATGCCCAGTTCCCGGAAAGCGTCGGCGACCCCACTACTAGAGCGCGGTCCATGGATGTAATGGGCGTCACCGGCCGCAGGCGCCGCAGATAAGCGGTGCCTGGAAAGATACTGGCGGCAAACTTCGCGCCCAGGTATTCGCCGTCAGCGCTGACGAGAGCCTGAATCGGGATGGGCGCGAGGATTGGATCCAGCTCTACCAGCAGCAGGCGGTCGCGTGAGAGTTGCGGCTCGACCGGCAGAATCAGCAGGTCGTACAAATGGCGTGCGGCGCTCCGTAGCTTGGCGGCATCCGAGCCTGGCTCCGAACAGTATGTCCGAAAGCTCGACACTAGAAGCCGCAGTTCTTCCGCCGAAACGTTCACCCATCGGCCCGAAGCTCCGCGGTTATCCGCAACCCAGATCGCCAGGCCATGAGGCAGGACGGCGTAGGAGAGGACAGTCTGATGAGCCAGCGTGCCCGTTATTTCTTTCGCTTGGCCGAATGGAGACAGATCGGGATTCGCTTCGAGGGATACCAGGTCCAGCGTTCCAGGGCTTGCGGCTCCGGCACGCAGAGGCGCGCCGCGGTACCGCTCCCAAATTTCCATCGCCCCCTGAGGATCGTGGCTCACCCGCCATTGTGATTCCGCCATGCGATAGTAGCTGCCGGCCATTTCACGATTCCAGATCTGCCGCTCCCGCTCGCCGTGCAAGGACGCAAGGGCCAGCTCCGCTACGGCAACCCGCGAGCGTGCCGCCGACGCTGCCTCGTCAACCTGTCCACTGCGCTCACGCGCTTCGCTCAAAGCCTCAAAGTAGTCGGAGATCATGAAATAGTTTTGTGTGTGGGTGAGACCCTGGCGTGCCTGCTCGAGATGGGCCAGCGCCTGCCGCGGCTGGCCATCGCGCAGGGCGACTGTAGCGAGTCCGATCTGGCACTCGGCGCGGACAAGGTCGAACGCGGGGTCAGCTCGCAGTGTGCCGGCGAAACGCTGCGCCGAATCCAGCGCGCTTCTGGCCTCCGCCAGCGCGCCTGCCATCGTGGCAGCTTTCCCCAGCTCAAACCACGCTTGCAATGCCGCGATGCGGTTGCGCGAGCTTGAGAGGGCGCGAACGGCTTCCCGGTTCATCGCGACACACAGATTCCATTGGCGCGCATTTTCGGCGCTCATTGCCATTTGCGTGTAGAGCTGAAAAACCGCCACGGATGGATAGGTAGCCGCCCAGAATAGTTTGAGCCCTTCAACATCGAGCGCCCATGCCTTCGAACGGTTGCCCCTGTAGGACTCGATAGCGGCGCCGTAAGCCAGCGTTCGCAACTTCAGGACGCGATAGCCAGATGGCTCAGCCAAAAGAAGGGCCTTTGCCAGCGCCCGATGCTGAATGTCTTGCCGGCCTACTGCACCGGCGCAACCTGCCAGCTCGAGGTGAAGCTGAACGAAGAGCCACCGGTATCCGCGTTCGGCGAGCCGGGGCAGCATGCCCTCGGCTGCATCCACGCACTGCAGTCCCTGTCCGGAACGGTCGAGCGCATAAACCCGCTCCAGCTTTGCGCGGATGACGCCGGCGGCGCTGCCTGCCTTTTCGAACCCTCGCTCTGCTTGCGCCGCCTCTTCCAAGCCTTTGGCCACATTGCCCTCCGCATCGGCGGAGACGGCCCTCGCCAGCGAGGCGATGGCTTGAGAAAAGGCGGGCGACGACCGGGCGGCGAGGACATCTTGCAACCAGCGGTCTTCATGACCGGAGAGCAATGCCTCCGCCAGAGTGGCGAGAGCGGCCCTTATCCTGGGGCCGTTTTCCATGGCGGCCCCTCCTGAAAATGCCTCCGGGAGCCATTTCGTGATTGCCTCGTTCAGGTAAAATTCATCCTGATCCCTGACGGATGCCGGGTTTTGCGATGCCAGTTCAAGAAATGCAGATGCGTCCGCGCGGGGCGGGCTGCGCGATTCGTGCTCGCGCAGGAGCTTTCCTACCGCATCGCGCCGCCCGCGTGCTTCCTCCGCCCAGCCACCCTTCGGATCGAGCTTAAGGTAATGCTCCCAATCCGCTAGCGCCTCGTGGTACGCCAAAAGCTTTTCGTAGGCAATGGCACGGTTGAATAGGGCGACGGCTTCATCCGGATTCCTGGACAGCACTTTGCCGAGAAGCTCGACGGCGGTACCGTAATCCAACCCTCTTTGCTCCTTTTCGGCGCGCTCAAAATGGGCGGAAGCCAGATCGATCATCGCCGGGAGCGAGTCTGGCTGCTGTTCGAGCGCCCGGTTCGCCGAACGCATAGCGGATTCGTAGTTCCAATCCAGCAAATCGGCCCGCGCTTTTAGCGCCAGCCACTCGGGATCGTCGGGATTGTCGTGGAGGTGGCGGGAGATCCTGGCTTCTGCTTCGGAGAGCGCCGCGGGCGTGTTCATCCGGGACCCACCCGCGCCGCCACGCTCCAGGCGCATCGGGCCAAAACTGGCCAGCGGGATGCGCGGCTCGAGCGTCCGCTGCTCACTATAGGCAGCGGCCAGAAGCCGTGCGGGCGAACTGGCACGCTGCCAAACGAAGAGCATCCACGCCGCGACCCCTATCAGGACGGCTGCGCCGCTGGCATAGGCCCAACGCATCCGCACTCCGGTCCAGAACAGACGCCTCGCCGGCTGAATAGACCGGGCGACCGGCCGCGACACCTCGCTCAATTTCTCAGCCAGCCGTTTCCTGCCCTCCGGTTGGGCGCTCACCATCGCCGCGAGCAGGTATTGCTCCTCCGGCTTCAGATCGCCAGCAAGATCTTCCGCTGCTTCCCGCAGCAGCGCGCCGCAGTAGCCGCATTGGGCCGCGTGCGCGAGCAGCCCGTGCGCTTCCGGCTGCGGCGTCAGGCCAGCCGCCATTTGGGCCCATACTTCGTCGGCCGGGCACACTGCCGTCTTCTGATGTTCCGTCCGCCCTTCAACTGTACGCAAACGGCGCATGAACGATTCGTGCAATTGCAACCTTTGCCGGCAGCCCGGGCAGCCTGTCAGATGCTTCTGCACGGGTTCCGGATCTTCGGGCGTGGGCGAGGACATCGAACCTGCGCCGGCTTGAGAAGCAAGCAGCCAGTCGATCTCGTTCTCGGTCAAATGGGCATCAATTGTCCGTCCCAAAACCAGTCCTCCTTTCAAATCCAACCGGCGGCGCGTTCTTCTCGCTCGTCCGATCGTGCCTTGGCAGGCGGCTCAGCCAGACTCTCCCTCACCAGCCGCGTGAGCCGGACAATAGCGCTCTCTACGCCTTTTGTGCTGAGTCCCACCGTAGGAATAGAGGCAATGGCGCGCGCGCTGAGTCCTTGCTGGTAATAGAGCCAGAAAATTGTCCGGTCGCGCTCGTGGACGTCCTCCGGGGCGCGGCTGCGCAAGAGATCGTCAATCTCGTTCAGCAAAATATCACGCTCGGTCGGCCAAAGGGCGTCCGCCGGGTTTAGCGCGGGAATCGATTCTATGCCGCCCGGTTCCTCGCTCCTCGTTCCCGCGCTGCGCTTCACCCTATTTAGCAATTTGAAATGGTCGTTGACCACATTGGCGGCAACCACCTTGAGGAAACCGAACAAAGCTTCCTCGTGCCGGAACTCGAAGTCGCGGAGGATGCGGGCGCCATTCGAACACAGCTTCAGGTAAGTGTCC
>DATLVQ010000305.1:0-3672 GCA_035577325.1 Bryobacteraceae bacterium
TCGTGGCCCATATCGACCCACTCCTACTAGCGCGAACCTTTCGCGCCGGCTGCATGCTTTTGCCGCGTCGCAAAAGCCTTGAGAACCCGCTGACGCGCACGGAAGAGCCGGACTTTCAGCGCATTCTCCTTGACATCATAAATCTTCCCCAGCTCTCTCAGGGAAAGCCCTTCAACTTCCTTCAACGTAAGCAGAATCCGGTCGTCCTCGGAAACTTCGCCGAGCAGAGAATCCACCGCCTCGCGAATCCGCTTGCGCTGGCCCTCCTCGCGATCCACTTTCTCACTCGCCGTTGCATCTGCCAGAACCACCTGCTGCTCGGAAAGATCGGCCATCCGCGATTCCATCCGCCGGTGCCGCTTGCGCAGATAATCATACGCTGCGTTGGAGGTCAGGCGATACAGCCAAGGCTCAAAAACCTCCGCCGAGCGGAGCTGATCGAGCGAAAAATACAACCGGAGGAAAACTTCCTGGCCGACGTCTTCCACGTCCTCCGGATGCCCGATCAAGCGCGCAATCGTGCCTAAAATCCGCTTCCGGTACGCCAGAACAAGCTGGTTGAAGGCCGCTCCATCACCTTCTTGCGCGCGTTGAACCAGCTCGAACTCAACTAACATGCCGCATGAACGAAACCGGCATGGAAGCCCATTCTGGAGCCCTCGTAGTGGTAGGCGTACCGGTAAGCACTTAGGTTACCAAGTGCTCTGTTGGCGGCGCTATCCGCCGGTCGGCAGGAGACCTGGCGCCGGGAGCCGAGACTGGATGTGGCGTAAACCTTTGTGCTCCAGGTGTTTGTCGGTCTATCGACCAGCGTGGTAGAAGATGCACTGGCGAACTTCTGGCCCGCTAATGCGATGCGACTTCTTCGGCTTCCTTGGCGATAACTGACGGCTCGGCGCGGCGGAGGGGGACGAGCATGTCTTCTTTGCGCTTCACAAGAGTCGAAGTATTGTAGCTGGAGACTTCGAAACCATGGCCGTGGGTGATGGCATCGGTGGGGCAGGCTTCCACGCAGTAACCGCAAAAGATGCAGCGGTTGTAATCGATGTTATAGACCTTGGCGTAACGCTCGCCGCCGGAGATGCGGACCTGATCGGTATTTTCCGCCGCCTCGATATAGATGCAGTTGGAGGGACACGCCGCGGCGCAAAGAAAACACGCCACGCATTTTTCGAGACCATTCTCGTCGCGCTGCAGCTCATGCACGCCGCGGAAGCGCTTTTCGAGCTTCGGCGGCTCATCGGGATAATCTTCGGTGACCGTGGGAGACAACATCTCCCGAAAGGTCACACCCATGCCCTTGGCAAAGGCGGACGCCGACTCGATCAGCTCCTCGACAGGATTAGCCATTGGTATTCTTATTTTATCGTGGCTCCCGACCGGAAGCCTAATTCCTGGAGCCTCAACCGGATTTCATCTCCGGCACCTGCTCGCCCGCATGGAATGGAGCGACACCTAATTTGGCGCCGAGGGCTTCGAGCTCCTTTTTGTGGAATCCAACCTGCGACCAGGCGATGGTACGGTCAGGCTCAATGAGGAACATGGAAGGCACATAAGAAAGCCCGTAGGCATTGCTAGCCGGGTAGCCGTTGCGCGCGCTATCGAGCAACGCCGGCATGGTGAGGCGGAACTCGCGGTTGAATTCGCGGGTGGCATCGGCATCGTCCTGCGACACCGTGAACATGCGCGTGGTGCTGCTCCCGAGGCCACGGTACATACGCTCGAGAAACGGCAGCGTGTACTGGCAGGTAGGGCATGAAACCTTGAAGAACGCGAGGAAAACCGGGCCGGTCTTGAGCAACTCGACCAGCGTGTGCTCGCCGTTATCGAGCCCAGCCAACCGGAAGTCCGGCGCGCGCTGTCCGGCGACGAGCGTCTGGTTCTCTTTAGCGGAGGCCATAAATATAGTGTAAATAGACGCTGCTGCCTGCCGCAAAAGGCGTGCCGGGCGCAAGCTCACTCTTCCTTCATCTGCTGGACGAAACTGAGGATGTCGAAGTGCTTAATTTCACGGTCGGGGAAGAAGCTGTTGACAGCATTCTGCTCGTCGTCGAAGACTTCGAAGATGGTGGTGAGCTTAGTCATGACCAGCAGCTCGATACTGCGCCGGGTGAGATTCAGCAGCTTCATTTTGCCACCGGCTTTCTGCATGGTGGTGTAGGTCATGACCATGGCGCCAAGACCGGTGCTGTCTACGTAATCGACTTTCTCCATGTTGAGAACGATACTGCGCTTGCCGGCATCGATCAGCTTCTGCATGGTTTCGCGGTACTGGGCCATTTCGCCTCCGACCGTGAGGCGGCCGTCGAGGTCGAGTATGGCGATGCCTTCGCGGTCTCTTTCGTGGATTTCGAGGCTCATGGAGTGGCGTCCGGAATCCGCCGGTGTGGCGAATTCCTTCGATTGTATACCTAAGCAGGAGATCGGCGTTGGTGCGCGTTGCGCCCGCGTAAGAATCAGATGGGCATCTTGACGCCGATTTGCGCTTCGACGCTTTCGATGGACACCATTTCGATGGCATCCCAGGGGCAGCCGTCGAGAAATGCGCCGTCGGGACCTTTACTGGTGCATTTTTTGCAGCCGATGCACAGGAACGGATCGACTTCGATGCGGCCGAACGGCGGGTGGTCTACGTCTGGAACCCAATACATGCAGTCGGCGACCGGGCAGTAGGGCACGCAGGCGGGTGAACCCGCGCAGCCGGTGCAGCACTCCGTGATGATGGCCAGTTCCTTGGGCCGCTTCTTGCGCGGCGTGGCGATCCCCTCGGATTTGGGCTCCATCTTCACGACATCGGCGAGCATTTGGGAATTATGACACAGGGAGCGGGGGGAGTGCTGAATGGATGGCGTGGGTCCGGGCACAAGGAGAATCCGGCGAGCGCGGACGATTCACTCTGATATAAATGGTGACTCATGCATCTGGGTGCGGGCGACTCGAGGTTTCCGCCACACTTTGACGGAAAGCGCTTCTACAATCCGGATGCTCCGCAGGCCCCGGGGCTTTTTAAGGGTTTCCGCTGGAAGCTGACCAGCCGGCCGGAACCCTCGCCCGGTTTGCTTGCGGACGTCGAGCCAACTGTACCGCCCCGCCGGGTGGAAGGCAGCGGACTGCGAGCCACTCTGGTGAACCACTCGACGGTTCTCCTTCAGCAACGGAGATGCAATATTTTGACGGACCCAATCTGGTCCGAACGAGCGAGTCCTCTGCTCTGGGCGGGTCCGCAGCGGCACAGAAAACCTGGGGTGTCTTGGGATGATCTGCCGTCCATCGATGCCATACTAATCAGCCACAATCACTATGACCATCTGGATCTGCCATCACTACGCCAGTTGGCGGACCGTGGAGACTCTATATTCATCGTTCCGGTTGCAGGGGCTGGGCTGCTCCGTGCGCACAATATAGGACCTGCGCATGAGCTGGATTGGGGCGAGGCACTGTCGCTGCCAGCGTTATTGCCCGGCGTCACCATTCACTGCGTCCCTGCCGTGCATTTTGCAGGCCGCGGAATTTTCGACCGCAACCAGACTCTATGGTGCGGGTCTGTGATCGAATATCAGGAACGGCTCGTCTATTTTGCCGGTGACACGGGATTCGGAAACCATTTCGCACAGATTCGGGAGAAGTTCGGATCGCCCCAGCTCGCGTTGTTACCGATCGGAGCGTATGAGC
>DATLVQ010000306.1:0-3233 GCA_035577325.1 Bryobacteraceae bacterium
TGGTGCAAACGTCTCAAACGGCGCAGACGAGTGAGCACCCCAGGCTTCGCGGAATTGGGCCCCGATGGCCAACGCCGGGTTCAGGGCGGCGATGGGACTTTGCGGCACCAGCGCAATTTCGCGCCCGCGCACGCGCCGCATCTCCCGGTCTGTGAGCGCCAGCAGATCCCGGCCGCGAAACCGGATCTCACCGGTAGCCACCGCGCCCCGCAACGAGAGCAGTTTCAGGATGGCCATGCCGAGGGTGCTCTTCCCTTCGCCCGAGCGACCCACCAGACCTAGAATCTCGCCCGCCCCCATCGATAGTTCGGCATTCTCGAGTACCGGCTGGCTGCCCGGATAGCGCGCCGAAATACGCAGATGAAGCAGAGGATCGCCGCCTGGCCCGGACGCCAATGGTTCGGGAAAAGCGGCGGGTGAAATCAATGCCGCGTCCCTTTTGCATCCCGAAAATACAAGCGCTCGACATTCCAGAAGGTCTGTGGGTGCAGCACGGCGGGGGCCACGTTTCCGAGCGAACCCGACACCGCCGAGAGCGAGTCTTTATCCACCAGGTATAGGACCGGCGCCTGGTCGAGTACAACGGCCTGGACGCGATCGAATAAGGTTTTCCGGCGGACCGGGGACGGTTCGACGGCCTGGGCGCGCATGAGGCTGTCAATCTCGGCTTCCCACGCCGTCTGAGGCGCGGGCTGCCCGGGGTTCCAGGGGTGGTTGGCAGCCGAGCTCAGCCAGACATTCATCTGCGCGCTCGGATCCAGATCAACATTGACCAGCCCGAGCAGGCAGCTTTCATAATTGAAATTACGCGTGATGCGTTCGATGAGCGAGCCGAAATCGAGGGTCACGATATTCAGCCGGATGCCGATGCGCGCCAGGTCCTGTTGGATCATGCTCGCCACCCGGACTCTGGATTGATTTCCCGAGTTGGTGATCAGCGAAAACTCGACGGCGTGCCCGCCGCGGTCGCGCAGAGTATCGCCCGAGAGAGCGAATCCGCCGGCTGCGAGGCGGGCGAGGGCGGCCTTCGGGTCGAAGGCCGGAGCCGGGAGCTGCGCGTTCGACCAGAAGAGATTGGCGGGCGACACCGGGCCAATGGCCGGAGCCGCGCGGCCGCGATAGACCACGCGCGCCAGATCCGCGCGGTTGATGGCTTGCGAGATCGCGCGCCTGAAATCGCGCGAGCGGAACCATTCTTTACGGCATTCGGGAATGGGGGAGCGCGCCACCTGGTTGAACCAGAGCTGCTCGCCTTCGAGCGAGCGCCCGGCATCGCGCGCCACGGCGGGCTGCTTGGCCGCGAGGCGATCGAACGATTCCGCATCCATGCCGTTGATGAGATCGATCTGGCCGCGCAGAAAACGGATCAGTTCAAGCTCGCGGTTCTGTTGAATGGAGAGGCGTATGGAATCGATATAGGGGAGACGCTGGCCGGCGGCATCCTTTTTCCAGTACTGGGGGTTTCGCACGAGCAGGATATACGAGCCCGCCTGGTATTCGGCAATGCGGTAAGGCCCGAGCACCGGCATTTCAGCCGGCCGCGCCAATTTTTCGCGCGACCGGGCGCTCGTGATGACCAGTTGGTCGAACAGGCGCTCCACGCCGGCTGCCGGGGCCGAAAACGCAACCACGATGCGCCCGCCGGGCCTTTCGCTCACCGCCACCGCTCCGGAGCCGTTGCGGAATGGATCGCCCACCGGCGAATGCCGCGCGGGATCGAGCACGGTGCGAAGCGTGTAGAGCACGTCGGCCGCCGTGAGCACCGCACCATCGGAGAAACGAACGCCCTCGCGCAGCTTGAATTCGATCTTGCGGCCGGCATCGGACAGCCGCCACGATTCGGCCAGCTCGGGTTCGAACGCCTGGGTCAGACGGTTCATACGAATCAGCACGCCGCCTGTCAGGAAGCTTACGATTTCGTCGGGCTCTTCGGCAGCCATGAGCGGATCAAATGTCCGGGGCTCGGCGCGCAGGCAGAAGCGGAGCTCGCCGCCGGCGACCGGTTCAACCGGCCGGCTTGCGCTCCAGCAACAGCAAGCGCTGAACAACAGAGCTGTGATGACGGCCGGCCATTGCCCAGCCGCACGGGAAGCGAGGGCCCGGCACCCGCTGAGGCCGCCAGAGATGGCAATGACGCAGCCCGGTACATGGCGCGCGGTCACTTCGAAAAATCCTCCAGCCGCACCACCAGGTGAAAACAGGTCATGACCACTACCAGCAACAGCAGCGGCGCCAGCCGCCAGGGGCTGCCTACAATGCCGTCGACATTTTGCAATCCACCGAGCAGGTTGCCCCACGAGGGCAGCGGTTCGGTCACCCCCAGCCCGAGGAACCCGAGATTGGCCTCGCTGAGGATAAAAACGGGAATGGAGGTCCAGAACTGGGCCGCCAGCATGGGCCGCAGATTGGGCAGCAGGTGCATGGCGAGGAGGCGCAGCCGCCGGCAGCCGCGCGCTTTGGCCTGTACCATGAAATCCTCGCTCTTGATCTCGCGGGCCGCGGCGCGCAAGACGTGTGCCGGCGCCGCCCACCCGAGCAGCCCCAGTAGCAGAAACGTGATAGCGACCGATTCGACGGGCGGCACATTCAGCGGCAGCGCGGCGCGAACGCTGAGCAGCAGAAAGAGCCAGGGGACTGACAAAAACAGGTCGATCACGCGTGCCAGGCACGTATCCACCCAGCCGCCCAGATAACCGGCGGTCACTCCGGCCATTGCGCCGATCAGTGTGGCCAGCGCCGCCGCCGCCGGCGCGAGCGAAAGCGACACGCGGCTACCATAAAGCAGACGCGCGAAGGCATCGCGGCCCAGTTCATCGGTACCGAGCGGAAAGGCAAGCGAGGGCGTCGCACCGGGGGCGTTGCGAAACTGCCGGGCATAACCGGCGGGCGCCAGCCATCCGGCCGCGAGTCCAGCCAGGTAGATGGTGGCGAGCACGGCGATAGCGGCATGCCTGAGACGTTTCACGCTTTTTCGCCGGCCACGGGCCGCGGGCGCGCCATCTCACCGGCCATCCCCGAGATGCCGGCTAAGACCGAAACCAGCAGCGTGATATTGATCAGGAGAGGCAGATCCCGCTTGAGAGCGGCCTGCCAGGCGAGCTGCCCCAGTCCGGGGGAATCGCACAGGACCTCGACCGGAATCGCGGCGGCAAATGCCGCGCTCACCGAGACGCCAAGCAGCGCAGCCACCGCCGGAGCCGCGGGGCGGAGCACGTGGGCACAGAGCAAACGAA
>DATLVQ010000307.1:0-3281 GCA_035577325.1 Bryobacteraceae bacterium
CCTATTCGCCAGTGCGCTGAAGGTGCAGTGTCCATGCGGCAATCTCGTCTACCCAATTCCCGGAGCGTGGTGTACGCAATGCGGGTTGAAAGTGCTGGAAGTCCGCAGAGATTACACAGCACACTAGGAAGCACGGGCAGAGACAAGCTCCTCGATCCTACGATGTCAATCGGCGTGTCGAGCTAGGCCGCTGGAGTGAACCGATTTGCGAGACTCCTTCTAAGCTTGGACTGCCGCAGCTTGGCGGCTTTTTCCCAGTTGCGACACGCATTTTCCAAATCTAGAGCGTCTTCGCACCAACCCAAGAGCCGTTCGTCGTTCGGTGGCTTTTTCGCTCCAACCGCCCTATGTATCTTCGTGGAAAGATTCGCCACTTGTAAAGTGACCCCCAGTCTGTCGTAAACGGGTGGTTGCCACTTCCCCTGGCGGAGCACGAAGCACTCATTCGCGGCATGCAAAGTATACGGCACGAAGTCCAGAAATACTACCAGAAAAACTCCCTTCCGGCCTCAATCGCTCCCATTTCCTGGATCGTGCAGGGGGTCAGCAAGCCTGTTCGTCCTGGCGTCTGATTTCCCGCTGAATCACAATGCAGGCAATCTCATCAAGGGAACGTCCAGCAGCTTCATCCCCGAGGTATGACTCTAACTCGTCAACTTCTTCTGCCGTAACGCTATTCGCTGTGTTCGGTTCGTAGCCAGAAGTCAGGATCTTGAGCGCGAGCAAAACTAGTTCAGTTGAACTTTGCTCCGCATTCAAAGTCCCCCTGCACCTACTCCTCATCAGGTGATCCGTGCGATCTCCTTGGTACAGCCAGGGTTGGTAGGGGGGAGTGGAAATTTGCTCTGTCTCTCTTTGCGCTGTCTCTTGTTGCTCGTTGCGGTCGATCCTTTCCGATGCATTTGATGTTCTTGTGCTTGGGTCGATTGCTCGGTCCGCCTTGTTCTGTTGTCTGATCATGAGGTGCTCCCTCCTTTCGCTGGTGCCGATGGCTGCGGTACGTACAGGATTGCGGACACCGTTTCCGCTTTGCGGCTGATGCGGACATGGGCCAGGATGGCGCTCGCACGAAGCCGCGCACGGCGGATGGCACGGCTCTTTCGCAGCCGGAACTGCGTGGCAGTCAGTTGCATCTCAACCTGGATCTGCTCCGGTGTCTGCCCATTAAAGTAGAATCGCAGGAGTATTTCCTGGTCAGACGCCTGGAGGCAACGGATTGCAAGCAGTACTCCTTTGTGGCGATCTCTTTCAAACAGGTTACGCTCCGGATGCCACGGAACCAGTGGCACCACCCCAGGCGGCGCGCTGCAACGCTCCTGGATGTATTCGGTAATCCACCGTGCCCGCACGCGCAACCCGATTGTGAAACATGCCGCGTAGAGCGCGCCGGGATTGCGTATCTTGTCCGCGAATTCGAGCGTCCGAATAAACGTCTCCTCTAAGGCGTCCTGTTGGTCCCAGGGCCGCAGCTTGCCGAACAGACTGTACCGCCGACGGCGGAGCCATTCGTGCAGATCCAACATAGCGGCACTATCAAGGGCTAGAAACCGGGCCGTGGTGTTTGGAACCAACGCGCCGACGGGAGGCGTTTTGAATCCAGATGGCGAGATGGCAGGAGTCGACATGGCGCTGTCGGGGGCCAGCTTCCTAAGAAAATCCCTAGGATATAGGTAGGATAAATCTGGAATCAATGCTTCGTCTGTTCAATATTGCTCACATTGGCACTATTTTCTAGCGTGGCGACGCCGCGCTGGGAGCCCACTCCAGGAGGGGCACAAACACATCCGTAGTACCGGAGGGGTTAGCTCAGGCCATGTTTTTTGAGCTTGTAACGCATGGTGTCCCGGGTGATCTGCAGCAGCTTGGCCGCTTGCGTTTGATTGCCATCCGTTCTTTCAATGGCTTGTTGCAACAGGTTCCTTTCGCTCTCTCTAAGCGGTGTTAGCGCACAGGATTCACCACCATTATTCTCTGCGGACAACCCTTCCATTTCACTGGATGTCGTTGCGAAAGGCGGCAAAGATCCTGGCGTAACGAACCTGGAGTCTTCCAAAATCATTGCCCGTTCGATGGCGTTGCGTAATTCGCGCACATTGCCCGGCCAGTTATGAGCCAGTAGGACCTCGGCAGCTCCGGATGAAATGCCATCGAGTTGGCGGTTGAACCTCCGGTTGAAGTGCTCAACGAAGAAGTTCGCGAGCGGCAAAATGTCTACGGGCCTGTCTCGCAGGGCGGGAATGGTGATCGAAATGACGTTGAGACGGAAATAAAGATCCTGCCGAAAATCGCCTGCCGCCACAGCATAGCGGAGATTCTTGTTCGAAGCGGCCACGACACGAAGGTCTAGCTGAATCTCTTGCAGTCCGCCCAAGCGGCGAAAACTCTGTTCCTCCAGCACTCGTAACAGCTTAGTCTGTAGAACGCGCGGTAGCTCTCCCACCTCGTCCAAAAGCACAGTACCCCGGTGCGCCAGTTCGAGCACGCCCCTCTTTTGAGTGCGTGCGTCGGTGAATGCGCCCTTTTCATAGCCGAACAGTTCACTTTCCAACAGGGTCTCCGGGATAGCCGCGCAGTTGATCGCAATGAATGGTTCAGCCCGCCTACGGCTTTGATGATGGATCAACTGGGCCACTAGATCTTTTCCGGTTCCGCTTTCACCTTCCAGGAGAATGGTGGTCGCCTCGCTTTCGGCTACCCTCCGGGCAAACCGAAGCACTTTGCGCATTGCCTGTGATTCCTTAACAATGGGCTGCTCTGCAACAATGGGCTGCTCTGCCTTGGCTGTTTGCCCAGCCTCGTTCTGTGTTCGAGTGGTGATATCAGTCTCAACCGCAGCTGCCGGATATAGCCTTCCGGCGGAAGGTGTCATAGTCGGTTTTCCTTATGATTCCGGTTTTGGTGAGATGAAACTGGGCTTCGTATTAACGACTGAACAGAACGTAGCACCCGGCCAAATCGTTGCATAGATGACGGCGGTGGCACGGTCGACGATAGACTGCAAGCAGATGCTCAGTATTCGCCAGATCCCTTTCGAGTAGTTGTACCCGGCCGTATTCGAGGGCTACAATCCCCGCTGCCTCGACGTGTTAGAAGCAGTCTCTGGGGTTCGAGTTAGGATAAATCTGGAATCAATGCTTGGTCTGTTCAATATTGCTCACATTGGCACTATTTTCTAGCGCGGCGCCTCAGCCTTGGAAATAGCGGCTTTTTGTCCGGCTCTGCGGGGCTCCTGGTCGAGCAGGATTACATTGAGGAGCGAACTATGGACATGCAAACCGCCA